>JASHPR010000016.1 GCA_030038015.1 Streptosporangiaceae bacterium | reverse complement strand
CTGGCCTGACCGCCGCGCCGGGGCGCGCGCGGGTGCCGCGCTGCGGCGCTTTCGCCGCTCCGGATCGCCAGGAGAACCCTTGACACCTGATCGTTTGCCTCCATACGATCCCCCCAATGACGGCCGGGCGCCCGCCTCGCTACTCCCGAGGATGCCGATGGGAGGAACGTGCGGAAGATCGATGCGTTCGCTCACATCCTCCCGCCCTCGTACGCACGGCGGCTGGAGGCGATCACGTCGGGCGCCGGCGTCAGCGACCGGATCCTCGGGTACCGGCAGTGGATCCACGAGGACCCGGCCCTGACCGATCTCGATGCGCGGTGGCGGGCGGTCGACCCGTTCGGCGATTACGTCCAGGTGCTGACGCTCGCCGTGCCGCCGCTCGATGAGCTGGGCGATCCCGGTGTCTCCCGTGACCTCGCCCGCGCCGTGAACGACGAGCTGGCGGAGCTGGTCGCCCGGTACCCGGAACGGTTCGCCGGCTTCGCCGCCGCGCTGCCCATGAACGACGCGGACGCGGCCGCGGGCGAGCTGGCGCGTGCCATGGGTGAGCTCGGGGCGCTGGGCGCGCAGCTGCACACCAATGCCGGCGGCGCTCCGCTCGACGCGCCGCGGTTCGGGCCGGTCTTCGAGACCGTGACCCGCCTCGGCGGCGCGCTCTGGATCCACCCGACACGCTCCGCCGTCTGGCCCGACTACCCGGCGGAGAGCCGGTCGGAGTACGGCATCTGGTGGTCCCTGGGCTGGCCGTACGAGACGTCGGTGTGCATGGCGCGCCTGGTGTACTCGGGCATCTTCGACCGGCACCCGGGCCTGCGGGTGATCACTCACCACGCGGGGGCCATGGTGCCGCATTTCGCCGGGCGCCTGGCGTCACCGATCGAGGATCCTCGCCGCGAGGCCATCATGTCGCGCCTGCCGGCGGAGCCCATCGACTACTTCCGGCGCTTCTTCGCCGACACGGCGATGTTCGGCGCCGGCCACGCGATCCGCTGCGCGGTGGAGTTCTTCGGCACCGGCCACGTGCTCTTCGGCACGGACATGCCGCTTGGCGGGCCGACGGTCATCCCGGACACGATCGCCAACATCGAAGCGCTCGGCCTGCCCGAGGCCGAGACGTCCGCGATCTTCGCCGGCAACGCGGGCACGGTGCTGGGGCTCAGCCCCCGGCCGTCCTGAAGCCAGCCCCTGCCCATTCGTCAAGGAGGAAACGATGGCGAGTTCCGGTCCCGTGTACGAGCGCCTCGGGGCGAAGATCCTCTCCCTGCCGGACGTGATCGCGCAGTCCGTCGGGTTCATGGGCCCGGTGTTCTCCTCAGCGTTCGTGATCCCGCTGGTCGTCGGCGTCATCAGCGCGTCCGGCAAGGGCGGCGGCATCGCCTCGCCGATCTCGGTGCTGATCGCGGCGGTTGGCGTGTTCGCGCTCGGCTGGATCGTGTCGAGCTACGCCAAGGAGATCCACGCCGCCGGATCGCTGTACGACTACGTGACCCGCGGTCTCGGGGAGCGGGTGGGGACGGCCGCCGGGTGGCTGTACTACGGCGGGGTGACCGTGCTGCTCACCGGCCTGCTGCTGCTGATCGGCGGCTACCTGCAGAGCACCATCGCGGCCGAGTTCAAGATGAACCCGCTCCCGGCGTGGGCCTGGACCCTGATCGTCATCGCGCTGATCGCCGCGATCCTGTATTTCGGCGTGCGGCTGTCCACCCGCAGCCAGCTGGCGCTCGCCCTGGTCTCGATGATCGTCGTCCTGGTCTTCTTCATCACCGTGATCGCCAAGCTGGGCTCGGGGAACAGCCTCAAGCCGTTCAACCCCTCCTCCGCTGCCAGCGGCTGGTCCGGGATCTTCTTCGGCGTGCTGTACGGTGTGCTGCTCTTCGTCGGGTTCGAGACCGCGGCGAACCTGGCCGAGGAGACGCCGAACCCGCGCCGCGAGATCCCGGTCGCGGTGATGACCACGGCGGGGATCGCCACGGTCTTTTTCGTCCTGGCCACGTACGTCGAGGTGGCCGGGTTCCACTACAGCCTCAAGACGCTGACTGCGGCGGCCTCCGCGCCGCTGTTCGCGCTCGGCGCGGCCAAGAGCGCCGGCGGCTACGGCGGCACCTGGATCGACCGGCTGCTGGAACTCGTGGTGCTGTTCGACATGCTGGCGGTCGCGATCGGCTGCGCCGTGTCCGCGTCGCGGGGGATCTTCGCGATGGCCCGCGACCGCAGGATCCCCGGCCCGCTCGCGGTGGTCTCCAAGCGCCGCCGCTCGCCGCTGGGAGCAACGATCTTCGTCATCGCGGCGTCCGTGGCGACCCTGCTGGTCGACCTGTTCTGGACCGGCCTGTTCGCGCTGCCGGCCACGCCGCACTACTTCGCCCTGTTCGCCTGGGGCTCCACGTTCGGCGGGTTCGCGCTCGTGGTGGTGTACCTGCTGATGTCCGTCGGGTCGCTGCGCAGCTTCGCGGCATCGCAGCGCCGGGTCTCGCTGGTGGTGTCGGCGGTGCTCGGCATCCTGATCACCGGCGGCGCCATCTTCGGCTCCTTCTACAAGGTCACCAGCCCCACGATCCTCGCTCCCTGGTTCGCGCTCGGCCTGCTCGCCGTGGGGTTTGCCTCAACCTGGGTGCTGCGCGCCCGGCGCGCGGCCAGCACCCAGCTGGCCGACCTGAGCGCCAACACCGTCGCGTGAAGTTCGCTCAAGCCTTGAGATAACCGTCAGGCGCGGGCTGCGCAGAGCGTGCCCGGCCGGCATCAGTTGTAGATGTACACCGGCGTTCCCGGCGTCTTCAGCATGGTGTGGAAGAACGCCGCGATATCCATCGGCATCCGCACGCAGCCGTGCGACACCGGATTGACCGGGACGTAGGTGTCACCGTGCATCGCGTACGTGGTGTCGATGAAGAACACCGAGTTGTACATCTGCCCGAGCGGCACCGTGATCCAGCCTGGCAGGTACACGGTGGTCCGGAAGTGGCCGGTCGGCGTGATCGCCTGGGCCCAGCCGTTCCCGGTCCAATACCAGTAACCGCCGCCGGTCGAGACGTGGCTGATCAGCGCGATCTTGTTGTCCTGGTACAGGACGAGCACCCGCGTCGCCAGGTTGATTTCCACTCGCAGCGCGCCGCCGCGCGGATAGCGCGCCTGGTATGTCCGCGGACTCACCAGCGCCCGCCCGGTCACCGGCCCGACGATGCCGTCCACACTCAGGTGCTGGACCTCCTGGAACGCCCAGACCGCCTCGAGGGTGTCCGGTCCGAAGATCCCGTCGGCCGGTCCCGGTAGTACTTCAGCGCGGCCAGCCGCCGCTGCAGCGCCTTGACGTCGCTTCCGCGCATGCCGTAACTCAGCGTCCGCGTCGGCGCGACGTACGCCGGCGATGCCGCCCGGGTGACCGAAACGGCTGCCGCCTGCGCGGTCGCCGCCGGCGGCGTCCCGGGGGCAGCCGACGCCGTTCCGGACAGCACGGCGGGCAGCGCGCCCGCGAGCACCAGGCATGCCGTCGTAACCGCGGTACCTGCGACGACGGCAAGGCGGTGCGTGAACCTGTTCATAGGTCGTCACCTTCTCCCCCTCCTGCAACCGGCGGAGAAAGTGGGCCGGATAGGGTCGTAAGCCCCGAAACGGGAGGCCAGAGGTCCGGGAATTACCAGCCACGGGAAGACCGCACCGGCCGCCCAGCCGTAACCAGCGCTCACCCCCCGCATTGACGAGCCAGATACCTGAAGGTTTACTGCAGGACGGCTCCCAGCAACATGCCTGGGTATTTCTTCTTTTGTTTCCGCCGGCATCTCTCACGGCACGGCGGGCCGCCGCGCCCTGGCGCTGCCCGGATAATCCCGGGGCCGTAAGCCCCGCCGTGCCGGGCCGTTAGGCCCTGGCCAGCGAAGACGCAGCGTTGGATGTTCAGGAAAGGAAGGGTAACGGCCAGCCGGCTGTATCGCGGGAAGAACGGCCGTCCTCAGCGGAGAAATAATAAATGGTCAGCATTCTTGCAGATGATTCCCAGGCAGGCCTGGCCTTGGCTAATCAGCCCGATTAATGCAGGTGGAGGGAGGCGGATCCGGTGAGCAGCATCTACCGTCCGCCGGTTCCGGGTTCAGAAGAAGAGCCGCCGCCCATGCCCTGGCAGCCCCCCGGCGAGCCGGGCGGGCCGGGCTGGCCAGGAAACGAGCCGGGCGGGCCCGCCCGCAGGCCGCGCCGCCATCGCGGCCTGGCCATCACGGCGGCCTGCGTCGTGCTCGTGCTGGCGGCCGCGCTGGGCATCTCCCTGGCGCTGCGCACCACACCGGCCGCGCCGCACAAGGTGGTGCCGCCCAAGGCGCTATCGGGCACGTCCGCCGTCGCCGCCGCGGTCGACCCCGGCCTGGTCGACGTGGACGCCACCCTGGGGTACCAGAACGCCGTCTCGGAAGGCACCGGGATGGTGCTGACCAGCTCCGGCGAGGTGCTGACCAACAACCATGTGATCGACGGCGCCACCTCGGTCAAGGTCACCGACGTGGGCAACGGGCGCACCTACCCGGCTACCGTGGTCGGCTACGACGAGGACGCGGACATCGCCGTGCTGCAGGCGCAGGGGGCGTCCGGCCTGAAGACCGTCACGCTGGGCATCTCGTCGAAGGTCACCATCGGCGAGGCGGTCATCGCCCTGGGCAACGCTCAGGGCAAGGGCGGCACCCCGGCGGTCGCCACCGGGACGGTCACCGGCCTGAACGAGTCGATCACCGCCACCAACGAGGCAGAGCACACCTCCGAGCAGCTCACCGGGCTGATCCGCACGAACGTGCCGCTGCAGTCCGGGGACTCCGGCGGGCCGCTGGTCACCACCGCCGGGACGGTGATCGGCATGAACACCGCGGCCTCCTCGGGGTACGAGATCCAGTCCGGCGCTGCTGAGGAGGCCTTCGCGATACCGATCGGCACCGCGGCCTCCGTGGCCGGGCAGATCGAGGCGGGCCGCGCCTCGGCATCGGTGCACATCGGCGCCACCGGCTTCCTGGGCGTGGAGGTCCGTGAGTCCTTCGTGCCCTTCACCTCCCAGACGGAGGTGGTCGTCCAGGCCGTCATGCCGGGACTGCCGGCCGCCGAGGCGGGCGTCGTGCCCGGTGACGTGATCGTCTCGATCAACGGCCACTCGGTGGCCTCCCCGACCGACATACAGGCTCAGCTGGAGCCGTACCATCCCGGCGACCGGGTCAGCATCGGCTGGCAGGACCTGTCCGGCCAGCCGCACAGCGCAACCGTCGTCCTCGCCACGGGCCCAGCCGACTGACGCCTCCTGGGCGGCCAGGCCCGCTATGTGCCGCCGGGCCCGCTCGGGGCCCGGCGGCGGCAGGTGCTCGGCTCGCCGGCACGGCGGGTCCCTTGCCAGCCCCCGGAAAGCCGGTGCCGCCATCTCCGGAGGCCTTCCCCAGATTTGCCGCGCTGCAGCGGGCTGAAAGCCGGCCGGCGCGGCGGGCGGCGTGGTGGACAATGGGGTCATGCCCGATCTTGATCCCGCGCCGGTCATCGAGGCGGTGGCCGGCGACCCGCAGCTGCGGGTGTTCCTGGGCGACGGCAGGATCGAGACCATCCCGGCCCGGCATCAGCGGCGGCGCCTGCTGCTCGACAAGATCGCCCAGGCGTTCGAGCCCGGCGTGCGCTACCCGGAGCGGCGGGTCAGCCTGTTCCTGCGCTCCCTTCACCCCGACCACGCCGCCCTGCGCCGGTACCTGGTCGATGAGGATTTCCTGTCCAGGTCCGGCGGGGAGTACTGGCGCAGCGGCGGCACGGTCCCGCCTTCGGGCCAGGACTGACCCCCGGCGCCGGCCAGCGAGGCTGCCGTGCTGCCCCCGGCGGCCTGCGGGCAGGATGGGGGCATGCCCCGTCCCGTCCCCCGCCACGACCGCGACGCCGGCGGCCCGGCCGGCGTGCTGGCGGCGAAGGCCGCCCTGCGCGAGCGGGTGTGGTCGCAGCTGCGCGAGGCCCGGGTGGCCCGCTTCCCCGGCGCGGCCGGGCGCATCCCGAACTTCACCGGGGCCGAGGCGGCCGCCGAGCGGCTCCGCGGCCTGGCGGAGTGGCGGTCGGCCCGCACCCTGAAGGCCAACCCGGACGCCGCGCAGTGGCCGGTGCGGCAGCGCGCGCTCGAGGACGGCAAGACCGTGTATATGGCCGTGCCGCGGCTGGCCGCCGAGGAGCCGTTCTTCGCCCTGGACCCGGCGCACCTGAGCGAGCCGCCGCGGAAGGCCGCGTCGATCAGCGGGGCCGCCCGCTCGGCCCGGCGGGTCACGCTGGCCGGACTGGAGCCGGTCGACATGGTCGTGATGGGCTCGGTGGCGGCCGGCGAGGACGGCGCCCGGCTGGGCAAGGGCGGCGGGTTCGCCGACCTGGAGTTCGCGCTGGCGACCGCGGCGGGCCTGATCGGCCGCCAGACCGTGTGCGTGACAACCGTTCATGAACTTCAGCTGCAGCCGGCCGGGACGATCCCGGTGACCGGGCACGATGTGCCGGTGGACCTCATCGTCACGCCGGAGCGGGTCATCGACTGCCGCCCGCGGCACGGCCCCCGGCGGCCCGCGGGCATCCGGTGGGAGGACCTCACCGAGGAGAAGATCGCGGCGATACCGCTGCTGTCGGCGCAGCGGGCCGGCCGGGGGCAGGCCGGGCGGCGGGGGCCCACGTAAAGTCGGGTGCGTGGGACCGCGGGGGCGTCCCGCTGCCAGCCACGGGGGGCGAGGCTGATGAGCCCGGAAGGACCGCCGCACGACCTGCGGGCGACCGGCACGGAGCGGAAGGCGGAGGGGAAGGCCGCGAGGAAACGGGCGGCCCACGGCACGCTGGGGTACTGGGCGGAGGAGGAGCGGGGGCAGGACGCGCTGCAGGCGATCCTGGCCCAGAACCAGATCAGGCTCCCCGAGCTCGTTCCCATCCGGCACCAGCGCATGGCGGCCTCGCCGTGGAACTACTACCGCGGCGCCGCCGCGGTCATGGCCGCCGACCTGGCCGCCCGGCCGGACAGCGGGCTGATCGTGCAGCTCTGCGGCGACGCCCACGTGCTGAACTTCGGGCTGTGGGCCACGCCGGAGCGGAACCTGGCGTTCGACCTGCGCGACTTCGACGAGACGCTGCCCGGCCCGTTCGAGTGGGACGTGAAGCGGTTCGCGGCCAGCCTCGTGGTGGCGGCGCGGGAGAACCGGCTCAGGCCGGCCAAGGCCGCCGCCGCGGTGACCGCGGGCGTGGAGGCCTACCGCAGGCAGATGCGCAGGTACGCGCGGATGCCGGAGCTGGACATCTGGTACGACAGCACGCACGTGGACAGCCTGCTCGGCTATTTCGAGCCCGCCGACCGCGGTCGCGTCTCCGTTCATATTGAACGTAAGCGCAGCCGGCGGACCAGCCGCGGAGCGTTCGCCAAGCTCGTGGCGATGGCACACGGACGCCCCCGGATCACCGAGGACCCGCCGGTCCGGGTGACGATCGGCGACGCGGAGCAGGCCGACCTGACCGACCACCTGCTGGCCGGGTACCGGCTGACCCTGCGGGACGACCGGCGGAGCCTGTTCGACCGGTTCACCGAGGCCGACGTGGTCCGCCAGGTGGTCGGGGTGGGCAGCGTGGGGATGCGTGTCTACCTGGTGCTGCTGGAGGGCAGGTCCGGCGCCGACCCGCTGTTCCTGCAGGTCAAGCAGGCGGGGCCGTCGGTGTACGAGCCGCACACCCGGCCCAGCAGGCACGGCAGCCACGGTGAGCGGGTGATCAGCGGCAAGCGGCTGGTGCAGGCGGCGACCGACATCTTCGTGGGCTGGGGCTCGCTGCACGGCCGGGACTACTACGTCCGGCAGTTCCGCGACATGAAGATCATCCCGACCACGGACCTGATCGCGCCCCGCCTCGCCGAGTTCGCCACCGCGTGCGGCGAGACGCTCGCCCGCGCGCACGCCAGGACCGGCGACCCGGTGGCCATCGACGCCTACATCGGCAAGGGCCGGAAGTTCACCGCCGAGATGAGCCGGTTCGCCCGCGCGTACGCCGACCAGAACGAGCGCGACCACGCCCAGCTCGCCCGCGCGATCGCGGCCGGCGCCATCGAGTCCCGGGCGGGCTGAAAATTTCTCCTGCTCGCTGTATCAGGTCGGCCCACGCGGCCTCTGACCCTGTAGGAACCGGCTGGCTGCCGGGCGTTACGCCCCGGCGGCTGGCTGGCGCCAAAGCCCCGGGGGGGACAAGACAGCACGACCGGGGACGCCATCGTGCTGTCCGCATGGGCCGCGGTGCGGCGAAAGCCGCACCGCGGCCCCCAGCCGGCCAGAGTCCCGGGATCGACGCAGCCACGGAGTAGCCAGAATGCCTGACCAGATTGCCGCATACTGCGACGATCGAATCGATACCTTTCGGGCTCCTGGCCGCCCGCCAGCCAATCGGCTGGGAGGCGGCGGGGCTGATTTACGGCACGCGATCCAGCAGGCCCCGCCGGCCTGGAAAGGACACGCCATGGGCGACGACCCGTCGGTCAGTGCCCTGGTCGCCCGGGTGCGCGACGGCGACCAGGGGGCGTGGGACGAACTCATCGAGCGGTATTCGCCGCTGGTCTGGTCCATCTGCCAGCGCTACCAGCTGAGCCGGCAGGACATCGACGACGTCGGCCAGAGCGTCTGGCTGCTGCTGGTCGAGAACATCGGCAGCCTCAGGGAGGCGGCGGCGCTGCCCGGCTGGCTGGCGACGACCACCAGGCGCGAGGTCCTGCGGGTGCTGCGGGTGGCCAGCCGTCATGACCACGCCGACCTGCCGCCGGACGGGCAGCTGCCGCGTGACCCTGACGCCCCCACGATCGAGGAGGAGCTGATCGCGGCGGAACGCAACGCGGCGCTGCGCGCGGCGTTCGCCGAGCTGCAGCCAAGCTGCCACGACCTGCTCTCGCTGCTGGTCGCCGACCCGCCGCTCGCCTACGCCGAGATCAGCTTCAGGCTGGGCATTCCGGTCGGCAGCATCGGCCCGACGCGTGCCCGCTGCCTGGACCGGCTGCGCCGGTCGCCGCACCTCGCCGGGCTTCTCGCGGACGGTGCCACGCACGCCGGAGTCAAGGAGACGAGAAGGTGAGCGCGGTGCCTGACCTCTGGGACGACGAAGAGCTCCTGGCGGCGCTGCGGCAGGCCCTGGCGGAGCGGCAGGCCGTCCCGGCTGAATTCGTCGCCGCCGGCAAGAACGCGTTCGCGTGGCACAACATCGACGCCGAACTCGCCGAGCTCACCTACGATTCCAGCCGCGACGCCGATGCTGCGCTCAGCACGCGCGCCGAGACCGCGTCCATCCGCGCGCTCACCTTCACCTCGGCGCACCTGACCATCGAGCTCGAGGTGACCCAGGACTCGCTGCTCGGCCAGATCGTCCCACCCCAGCCCGCGACGATCCGGGTCCAGCCGAGAGCCGGCACCGAGACGACGGTTTCCGCCGACGAGATCGGCTGCTTCTCGATCCGCCCGATCCCGTCCGGTGCGTTCCGGCTGCACTGCCGAACCGCGGCCGACACCGACGCGCTCACGGGGTGGATCATGCTGTGATCATCGAGCCGGCCGTCAGCCGGCGCCCAGGGCCAGCAGGGACATCGCCGCGACCTGCTGCACCGGATCGCCGGCCGCGTCCTGCCGGGCGCCGTGCATCGCCTCGGCAAGGCTCTCGCCTGCCCGCAGGTGCCGGTGCAGGCTGACCATCAACGGCGCGACGGCGTGGTCGTTCAGCGGCACGACTCCTGCGACGATCCCGGCTGTGCCCAGGGGCAGCAGACTGCTCACCAGGCCGAGCAGTTCGTCGGCCCCCGCCGGGGCCAGGACGGCGGAGTCGCAGCTCGACAGGATCAGCCGGTAGGGGGCGCGGCGCAGCTGCTCGAAGTCATAGACGGTCAGCGGCCCGTCCCGCATGCGCAGCGAGGAGAACAGCGGGCTGTCGGCACGGAACCGCCCGTGCGCGGCGATGTGCGCCAGCCAGGACCCGTCGATCGCGGCCAGCACATTTGCGGCCGTTGCGTCTTCGCCGGACAGGACCGTCGCGCCGGAGTACATCTCAGCGAGCAGCGGGACTTCGGCACCGTCGGTGACCAGGCCAGGTCCCCTGGCGAGGGCTACGTGCCGGGGGCTTGGCACCGGGGCGGCGCGGGCGCGCATCCAGGCCTGGGCCGACGGGGCCACGCTGAAGACGCGGCTGCCCAGCGCCGGGAGCAGTGCCCACGGTATCGCGTGCAGCTTGCCCGGCGGGACGACCACGACGGGGGCATCACCCAGCTGCTCAGCGGCCGCGCCGAGGATCGCGTCCTGCAACTCGGGGCCGACCGCCTTGAGAATGGCCCGCGCGCTGTCCGGGTCATCTCCGGCCCGCCCGCGGGCCAGGCGACGGAGTGCAAAGCGGGCGAAGTCGGCGGCGCGGATCGCATCCTCGGTGCGGCCCGCGGCGAACTGCCGTGCCCGCCCACCGGCGCAGACAAGCACGTACAGCGTGCCGTCGACGTCAACGATCTCCACGAGCTGCACCGTCCCCAGCTGGTCTAGCAGCGCCCCGACGTTGATAACGGCACGGCCGGCTCCGGTTACGCCGCGCGCCTGCAGCGAGCGGGCGCGTACCACGCCTTCGAGCCGAAGCTGCTCGCGCTGCAACGGCGCGGCCGATGTGCCCTGCCGCCGCGCCTCCTCCAGCCGGCTGGTCACCTCGCGCAGCGCGGCGAGCCCGGCGTTGAGTTCCGCGTCCGCGGAAGGCCGCACCGAGGGCACGGTCAGCGCGGTGGCCCGCCAGCGCTCGGTCCAGGCAAGCAGCAGCCGCGGGCGGCGGGCGCGCACTGCATGACGCTGGGCGAGTGCGGCCAGTTCGCTCCCCCGCGCTGTGGCCTGGGCCCGCAACTCCGACGCGCCGAGAGTCAGGCGGTGATCATCTAGCACCTCAAGACCCCGGCGGCAAGCGGCCAGCATTCGGCGTGGCTCACCCGCAGCCTCCGACCGCAGCGCCTCGGCAAGCCAGCCGCTAGCGCGCCCCATCGCTGGCCCGCGCCGCCGGCTCCGTGCCGACGAGCCGAGATGCCGGTCGGCGTCAGCGCGGCGGCCCAGGCCTAGCGCTACTCGCCCGGCTAGCAGATGTGCCTGTGTGGCCTCGCCCGAGCCGAGTTCCTCCAGCCGGTCGGCGGCCTCGTGCGCCGCATGCAGCAGCCTCCCGGATACCGGGCCGACCGCATATCGTGCCTGGACCGACACCAGCCTGGCGTGAGCTTGACCCCAGGCGTTCTGCTGAGACCGGAAGAGACGGTATGCAGCTTGAGCCCGGTCCAGTGCCCCCTGCGGCTGCGCCGCGGCCAGCGCGCAGTTGGCCGCCGCCAGCAGCAGTTCTGCCTTCTTGGTGGACCATCCATGAGCCTGCTCGACATCGCGTATTGCCGAATCTGCCTCGTCCAACGCCTCGCTGGTCAGCCCGGCCGCCAACAATGCATCACATCGATCAAGGCTGAGATTTGCAGTCGGCACGTCAAGCGTCCGGTAACGGGCAGCGGCTTCGTCAAAAAACGAAAGCGCCGCGGGAAGGTCACCAGATCGGGAGGCAGCGACTCCGCGGTTGTGCACTGTCTGGACGGCGGCCAAATCTTGGCCCGTTTCGGCGTACAGCTGTCCTGCCGCCACAAAGTCAGCATCCGCGCGAGCGGGGAGCCCGACAGCAAGGTAGACGAGTCCGCGGCCTTCCAGTGCCCGTGCCGCCCAAACCCGGTCGTCGGCGCGCTGCAGCACGCTGATCGCCCAGCGGAAGTCTTCCAATGCCGCGGCATTCCGGCCCACCGTCCACAACATGAGACCGCGCTTGTGCAGCACCCTCCCCTTCAGCACACCGGTGGACATCCGGACGGCTCGGTCGAAGGCAGCGAGCCCGCTTGGCGTGCGACCTGCGTAGACCAGGGCTAGGCCCAGAGACCCAAGCACATCGGCTTCACGATCGGCTGCGTTGGCCCGACGAGCGAGGCGCAGCGCGGTTCGCAGCTCATGTACCCCGGCATCGATGTCGCCGATATCACGCAGCACAATTCCAGCAACCTGGTGTGCCACGGCGGCATCGTGGGGCTCAGGGCGCCCGGCTAAGATGCCGTGCGCTCTGGCCAGTGCCTCCCTAGGGCGAGACGAGGCCAGCAAGAGAAGGTCGTCCAGATCGCCCTGACCAGCTCCAGCCTCAAGCCCGCCTTCCGACACGCAGTTGATGTTAAGGCGTGCTTGGTCCGCTTGTCCGTTTGGCTATCGCTTCCGGCCATCTGCTCGAGACACAAAGTAACAGGAGTCGCAGAAGGTATCACTCAGCCCGGTGATCACTCCGTATGAGTACAGGGGCCTGCAGTCGCGTCCGCGCGCCTGCGGCCCCTGGCGGCCTTTGGGCCGGCAGGGGCAAGCCTTACCATTCACAACCCTCCGGGAGTCAGCATGACCGAACCAGACGATTGGCGAAGCTCTGTGATACCCAAGGTCGCGGATGAGACCGATCACATAATTCGCTCCTTCAGCGAGGCGCCCGGCGGGGGAAGGGAGATCAAGGTCGTGCCCGCCGATGGCGGGATTGGCCACATGTATGCCGAGGGGGAGATCCTCGTCCGCGAAGAGCATCTGGACCGCGTGCTGGAGATTCTCGAGCCGGATGCCGACCGTGATCAGGTACGCAACGACCCCGCCAGGGTTCGGCGGGTGATCGAGCGCGTCGTCCTGCTGGCCCTGGCCGAATCGCAGCCCCTTGCACTCGATGCGATCGACGCCATCGACCGGGAACTCGGTCAGGGCATCGCGACGCCGAACCACGTCCTGACCGTCGCTGGCGGCGTGGGCACTGGCTGCCCGGCAACCGAACCGCAGGAGGTCTACGACGACATCGAGCCCTTCCCGTCGGTCTCCCATGACGGCGATGGCGCTGGGGTGCTCGTCTACATGGCCGACACCGGGCTGCTGCGGGATACGTCGACGCATTCCTGGCTCGAAGGGGTCCGGATGGCGAACCCGGTCGAGGATGCGGACCCGAAGGAACCACTGCAGGGTGACCCGCCGCAGATCCCGCCCTACACGGGGCACGGCACGTTCGTATCAGGGGTGCTGCGCTGCATCGCGCCTGCCACGGAGATCATTGTGCAGAACGCCTTCGCTATCGCGGGCAGCGAGCTCGAATCGGACCTGGTGCCCAGGCTCGACGCCGCGCTCGGCCTCGGTGCCGACATCTACCACCTGACCATCGCCTGCTCGTCCCGGAACGACCTCCCCTTGATCGCGTTCCAGGAGTGGCTCAGGAAGGTGCGCCAGCAGGGCGCGGTGTGCATCGCCGCCGCGGGCAACAGCGGCTTCGACCGGAAGACGTGGCCCGCGGCCTTCCCCGGCGTGATCGGCGTCGGCGCGCTGGGCGGTGACTGGCGGGGGCGGGCCACGTTCAGCAACTTCGGACCCTGGGTCGACGTGTACGCGCCCGGGCGCGACCTCGTCAACGCGTACGCGACCGGCACGTACACCTGCCATGTTTACCCGTACGCCGGGGAGGTCCGGAAGTTCTACGGCATGGCGAAGTGGAGCGGCACGTCGTTCTCGACGCCGATCGTGACCGGGCTCATCGCCGACCGGATCTCCCGCACTGGCGAAACGCCGCGGCAGGCGGCGGCGGCCGTGCTCGCCGAGGCGAGGTCGCAGGCGATCCCCGGCGTCGGCCCGGTGCTGCTGCCCAGCGGCTGCCCGCCCCACCGTCACTGAATGGTGCCACCGGCCTGAGGGCGAGAATGCGCCCCGGGAGCCTGCCCCCCACGGCTCCCGGGCGCATCCGGTTTCCGGGGCCCTAGAGCAGGGCCTGCTCGGCGAAGGTCAGCATCTGCTGCCACAGCGGGTCGAGCTGGGAGTCGGCCAGCGCCCTGTGCAGCGCGATCACCAGCGACTGCAGGTCCGCGCTGCGCAGCCACGCCGGGTTCCCGGCCGCCACGTTGGCCAGGTGCGACTGCGCGGACACGCCGTCCGCGTTCCCCAGCACGGTGCCGATGACATCGCCGGGCCAGGTCACCTGCCCCTGCAGGCCGCGAGGGCTCGACTGGGTGATCGAGCCGAACACCGCCTCGGCGAAACGTTCAGAGGACTCCTGCTCGAAGTGCAGGCGGACAGCTTCCACGAACTCCCGCAGCGGGATGTCGTCGAGCCCGCTGCCCGGGCCGTGCAGCTGCGCGGCGACCTGGTCCCTGACCGCCCTGATCTCGTCCGGCCTGAGGATCTCGATGACCTGCGGGACCAGCGGGCCCGTGGTCCAGAACTGCCGGGTGAAGACGCCGCCGGCGTAAGAGACCAGGACCCCGGCGCCGTCCTCGGGCAGCTGGGCGGCGATGACCACCGCGCCGCCGAGGGCGGGAAGGCCGGGGCCGGAGAAGCCGCCCTGCCAGAATCCCGTTGCCTCGGCCACGCCGGGCGCGGGTGTTGCCATGTTCTCGCTCCTCACCTGGGGCCGCGCGATTGCCGCGTCCCGGAAGAGCAGAGATGCGGCGCGCCGTTCCTGATACGCGCCGCGGGCGGAACTCACAAGTGATAGGCGTACTCGCGGAACTCCCAGTCGGTCACGAACCGCTCGAAGCGCTCGATCTCGTTGCGCTTGTAGGTGAGGAATGACGTCACGAAGTACTCGCCGAGCACGGCGGTGAGCTCGCGGTCGGCCTCCAGGGCGTCGAGCGCCTCGCCCAGCCGCACCGGCAGCATCGCCGACCTGCCCGGGTCGTAGCCGTACCCCTCGAGCTTGGCCGGCGGCTCCACCTTGTCCCTGATGCCCAGGTACACCGCGGCGCCGAGCGCCGCCATGCCCAGGTAGGGGTTGGCGGTGGCGTCGCCGAGCCTGACCTCCATCCGGGCGCCGGCGCCGCGCTCGGGCGGGATCCGCACCATCGCGCTGCGGTTGTCCAGGCCCCAGTCGACCAGCCACGGCGCCAGGGTGTCCGGGCCGAACCGCTTGAACGAGTTGATCGTGGGGTTGAGCAGCGCGCTGAGCGCCCGGGCGTGCTGCAGCACGCCGCCGATCGCGTGCAGGCCGGCTGGCGACAGCCCGTCGGGGCCGTCCGGGTCGCCGAACACGTTGCTCCCCGAGGGGTCGCCGAGCGAGACGTGCACGTGAAAGCCGGAGCCGCCCTCGTCATTGAACGGCTTGGCCATGAACGTGGCCAGCAGCCCGCGGTGCCGGGCGATCTCCTGCACCGCTGACTTCAGCCGGAACGAGCGGTCGGCGGCGTCGGCGAGCCCGGAATGGCCGAGGTTGATCTCGAACTGGCCCGGCGAGAACTCGTGGTTGGCCGCGGTCACCCGCAGGCCCGCGTCCCTGAGCTGGCGCAGCATGTGCAGGAGCAGGCCCTCCGGGTCGCCCTTGCGGCCGACCACGTACACGTTCCCCGGCTCGTTCGCGTAGCGCTGCCACCTCCCGTCGGCGAGCTGCTGGCAGAGGTAGAACTCCAGCTCGGGGCCGCAGACCAGGGTGTAGCCGAGGCTGGCGACCTGCTCGGCCACGTGCCGGGCCACGGCCCGCGGCGACTCGGGCGCGGCCGCGCCGTCCGGGGTGGTGGCCTCGCCGAGGCACCAGGCCGCGTTCGGCTCCCACGGCAGCGGGGTCAGCGTCGCCAGGTCCGGGTAGACGATGATGTCCGGCAGCCCCGCCTCGAGGCCGCCCTGCACCGGCACCACGTCACCCACCGGGGAGGTGTGGTAGACCGCGCGGCAGAACGGGAGCCCGTGGCCCGCCGCCGCGGCCAGCTCGTCGAGCAGCACGTCGCGCCCGCGGTCCACGCCGATCAGGTCGGGGTAGGAGACCCGGACCACGTCGACGCCCTGTTCGCGCAGCCGCTCGCAGATGGCGGCGACGTCTGATGCCTGCGTCACGGCGGCTCCCCACGGCGGAGAACGTTCGGCTACGAACGACCTGTGGCAGCGTAACCGGGGCGGGCGGCGCGGGCAAGGGCCGCCCGGAACGGCCGCCCGCTCATCGTAGGCGACCGTCCGGGTCATCATGTGACGGCCCGCGGCCAGCGCGGAATCCGGCCGCGGCGGGGGCGCGTCAGCTTCCGGTGGGCCCGCCGCGCCAGTCCGGCAGGGGCCGGTCGCCGACGGCCACGCCGAGGCCGGCCCGGGCGAGCAGGCGCGTGGAATCCAGGGCGGGCAGCGGTGAGCTGGCGGGCGGCACCAGCAGCGGGATCTCGGTGCAGGCCAGCGCGACCGCGTCGCAGCCCCGCTCCGCGAGCCCGGCGATGACGCGGAGGTACTCCTGCCGGGACCGGTCGGTGAACACCCCGTTCACCAGCTCGTCGAAAATGATCTTGTTGAGCAGCAGCCGGTCGCCTGCGGCGGGCACCTCGCTGGCGATCCCGCGGGCGGCGAGCGCCCGCGGGTAGAGCGTGCCCTCCATCGTGTACCTGGTGCCGAGCACCCCGACGCGGGTGCGGCCGTCGCGCGCGGCCTGGTCGGCGAGCACCTGCGCGATGTGCAGGCCGGGCAGGGCCAGGGCAGGGCCGAGTCGTTCCAGCGCCATGTGCGCGGTGTTGTCCGGGCAGATGAAGAAGTCGGCGCCGGCGCGGGCCAGCCGGCCGGCGCTCACCGACAGGGTGGCCCGGATCGAGTCGTACTCGCCCGCGTCCCACGCGGGCATGCTGTGCCCGAACGCGATGTAGTCCAGCGTCACGTCCGGGTGGACATGGCCGCCGAGGCGGCGGGCCCCTTCCCGGCAGAACTCCAGGAAGCACAGGGCCGCGCCTTCGGTGCTGTGCGCGAGGATCCCGCAATGCTTCATGTGGGCCTTCACCTGGGCCGCACCCCCATGTGGGCTATGCCGTTCCCGCTGCCGAATCTAGCCCACGGCGGCCGGGGCCGCGCTGCACTAGCATCCCAGTCGTGCGGGCACGAACGACTTGCCCGGGGCGGGGCGGGCGGCAGGGGCCCCGCGCGCCCCGGCGACGGGCTGGAGGCACGGCGTGAACGAGGTGACCGGGTTCTTCTACCCGCGCACGGCGACCGGGCGGGCCTCGCTGCTCCCGGCGCCGCCGTGGCACTACTCCGGGGACCTGCTCACCGTGGAGTACCGGACCGACCCGGCCCGGGTCGCCGAGCTGCTGCCCGCCCCGCTGGCCCCGGCGCCGGACGACCCCGGCGCGGTGGCCCTGATCTGGGCCGACTGGCAGTCCTGCGGCGACGGCGGCGCCGAACTGCTGGACCCGGTGCGGGCACAGTACCGGGAGTGCTTCGCGGTGGTGCGGTGCAGCTTCGCCGGGCGGGTGTACTCGCGCTGCGTCTACATCTGGGTCGACGCCGACTTCGCCCTGGCCCGCGGCCTGGTCCAGGGCTACCCGAAGAAGCTGGGGTCGGTCCACCAGACCCGGCCGCACCCGTTCGGCCGCGCCGCCCCGCGGATCGCTCCCGGCGGGGTGTTCGCCGGGACGCTGGCGGCGGCCGACCGGCGGCTCGCCCAGGCGGTGGTGACGCTGCGCGAGCAGGCCGACGCCAACGGGTTCGTCAACGCGCACCCGATGGCCCATCACCGCTGGATGCCGTCGATCGAGAAGGGCGGCCCGGACGCGCTCGACGAGCTGATCGCCTCCGGCAGCGCCAGCTTCGAGGCGGGCCCGGCGTGGCGCGGCGACGCCACCCTCGAGCTGTTCGAGTCGCCGGCCGAGGAGCTGGCCCGGCTGGAGGTCCGCGAGATCATCGGCGGCTACTACCGGCAGGTCGGGGTCACCTGGGACGGCGGCCGCGTCCTGGCCAGCCGCGGCGTCCCCCGCTCAGGTGAGTGACGCGGCGGCCTTGCCGCCGCAACGCGGCCTGCCAATGTGGTGGTGGAGTCCTTGCTGTTCAAACGCGGCCGGCCAATGTGGTGGTGGAGTCCTTGCTGTTCAAACAGGAACAGCGCGGAGTCCACCACACCGTTCCCCGGGAGGCGGGACCGGAAGCCCCCGGGAGGCGCGACCGGAAGGCCCCCGGGAGGCGGGGCCGGAAGGCCCCCGGGAGGCGGGCCGGAAGGCGCCTCCCTCCCTTGACGGCCGGCGGCCGGAAATCTAGTTTGGCACCAAACGAACGAGCTGGGCGGGCGGACGGCGACGGCCAGCAGCAGACCGCGGCGGGCGGCAGCGGGCGGCGCGAGGAGCAACCGGATGAAAACCACGGCCACGGTGGCCGGCGTCGGCGTCGACACCCGGCACTGGATCGGCGGCCGCCGCACCGGGTCCGCGGCCACGTTCACCGACGTCTCCCCCATCGACGAGCGGCCGATCGCCGAGATCGCGCGCGGCACCGGGGCCGAGGTCAGCGCCGCGGTCCAGGCGGCCCGCCAGGCATTCCCCGGGTGGTCGGCAACGCCCCCTGCGCACCGGGCCAAGATCCTGAACGCGATAGCGGACGGCGCCGAGCGCCGCGCAGAGGAACTCGCCCAGGTGGAGACCTGCGACAACGGCTCACTGCTGCGGTCCCACCGGCGCGGGGTGATGCCACGGGCGGCGCACAACTTCCGGTTCTTCGCCGACTGGCTCGGCCGGCTCGGGCCGGGGGACCTGGAGGTCGAAGGCCACCGGGAGCAGGTGTCCTGGGCGCCGTCCGGCGTCACGGCGGTGATCACGCCGTGGAACGCCCCGCTGATGCTGGCGACGTGGCGGATCGCGCCCGCGCTCGCGGCGGGCAACACGGTGGTCGCCAAGCCGCCGGAATGGGCGCCGCTGACCGCCAGCCTGCTCGCCGACATCACCGCCGAGGCGGGGCTGCCCGACGGCGTGTTCAACCTCGTGCAGGGGCTGGGCGGCGAGGCGGGCGCGCCGCTGGCCGCGCACCCGGACCTGGCCAGGGTCTCGTTCACCGGCTCGGTCGCCACCGGGCGCAAGGTCGCCGCGGCGGCCGGGGCGCAGCTCACCCCGGTCTCGCTGGAGCTTGGCGGCAAGTCGCCGCTGCTGGTGTTCGCCGACGCCGACCTCGACCTGGCCGTCCGGCACGCCGTGGGCCAATACGACAACGCCGGGCAGGTGTGCCTGGCGGGCACCAGGCTGCTGGTCGACGAGCGGGTCGCCGGCGACTTCACCGCGCGGTTCCTTGAGCGCGCCGCTGCCCTGCGCCAGGGCGACCCCAGGGACGAGGCGACCGACGTCGGGCCCAACATCACCCGCGCGCACCTGGAACGGGTCGACGGCTTCGTGCAGCGCGCGGTCGCCGCCGGCGCCCGCGCGCTGCTCGGCGGCACCGCGAACCATGCCCTCGGCGGCCTCTACTACCGGCCGACGCTGCTGGCCGGCGCGAAGCCCGGCTCGGAGATCCTCACCGAGGAAGTGTTCGGCCCGGTGCTCACGCTGCAGACGTTCACCGGCGAGGACGAAGCCGTCGCGCTGGCCAACAGCACCCGCTACGGGCTCGCCGCCACGATGTTCACCGGGGACCGCGGCCGCGCCGGGCGGGTGTCGGCGCGGCTTGTCGCGGGGACCGTCTGGGTGAACTGCTTCTTCGTCCGTGACCTGCGGGCGCCGTTCGGCGGCGCCCGGCTGTCCGGGATCGGCCGGGAGGGCGGCACCTGGAGCTTCGACTTCTACGGTGACGTCAAGAACACCGTGTATGCCCCGGAGGGATGGCGCAGCGATGGGTGAAGTTGTCGGAGCGGGCCTGCTCGCTCACGTCCCGACGATCATGCTTCCGCGGCAGGACCGCCTGGACCTGAACGAGGGCAAGGAGATCAGCCTGGTCCCCGGGCTGCAGCGGCTTCGGGCCGAGGTCTTCGAGGTGCTCGACTACGACACCGTGGTGGTGTTCGACTCGCACTGGTTCACGACCGTGGAGTTCGTGATCTCCGCACACGAGCTCCGGGCGGGACTGTTCACCTCCGACGAGCTGCCCCGCGGGATGTGCCGGGTCCCCTACGAGTGGCCCGGCGATCCCGAGCTGGCACACGCGGCGGCCGAGCTCGGCGAGAAGCACGGCACCTGGATCACCGCGATCGACGACCCGTACCTGCCGCTGCACTACGGCACCGTGAACCTGTGGTCCTACCTCGGCCGGGGGCTCGGCAAGCGGTGGGTGTCGGTCAGCAACACCGCGCAGACCGGGGACACCGAGGACTTCCTGCGGGCCGGCCGGGCGATCGGCGAGGCGATCGCGCAGGCCGGCCGGCGGGTGCTGCTGCTGGCGTCCGGCGCGCTGTCGCACACGTTCTGGCCGCTGCGGGAGCTGCGCGCGCACGAAGCCAGCGACCCGGCGCACGTGCGGACCGCGCAGGCGCGGGCCGCGGACGCCCAGCGGGTCGCGTGGCTCGAGGCCGGCGACCACGCCCGGGTCATCGACACGATGCCCGAGTTCCTCACGGTGCGCCCGGAGGCCAAGTTCGCGCACTACCTGATGATGGTCGCGGCACTGGGCGAGCGCACGGTGAGGGCCCCGGGCCGCCCGTTCAGTGATTATGAGAATTCTGTGGGCACGGGGCAGATGCACATCTGGTTCGACAGGCCGCCCGCGGGCTGGTCGGCGGGGAGTGCGGGCGGGCAGGAGACGGATGGCTGAGTACCGCAGGATCCTGCTGGACGGCGCGGCGACCGAGGTCCGGCGCGACGGCGAGCACCTGGTGGCCGGCGACGGGCGGCGGGTCGGCATCGCCGAGGCGGTGCACCTGCCCCCGGTGACGCCGTCCAAGATCATCGCTGTGCACCTCAACCATCTCAGCCGGGTCACCGAGTTCGGCGCCCGGCTGCCGCCGGCGCCGACGTACTTCACCAAGCCGGTCTCCGCGCTCGTCGCGCACGGCGGCACCGTGGTCCGGCCGCCCGGCTGCAGGTACCTCAACTACGAGGGCGAGGTCGCCATCGTGATCGGCCGCACCTGCCGGGGCGTGCCCCCGTCGCGGGCCGGCGGGTACATCGCGGGGTACACGATCGCCAACGACTTCGGGCTGCACGACTTCCGGGACACCGACGCGGGATCGATGCTGCGGGTCAAGGGCTCGGACACGATGGCGCCGCTCGGCCCGGGCCTGGTGACCGGCTGGGACTTCCGCGGCAAGCGGCTGCGCACCTACGTCAACGGCCGCCTCGCCCAGGACGGGTCCACCGACGAGATGCGCTGGGACATGCACTACCTGGTCGCCGACATCGCGCGCACGATCACGCTGTGCCCCGGCGACGTGCTGCTGTCCGGGACGCCCGCGGGCTCCCGCCCGGTCCAGCCGGGGGACGTCGTCGATGTCGAGGTCGACGGCCTGGGCCGGCTGACCAGCCACGTCGTGGCCGGCGCCGGGCCGGTCGCCGCGGAGTTCGGCGCCCAGCCGAGCGAGAGCGAGGAGGTCGTCTCGACCGCGCTCGGCGGCGACTGGGAGTTCCGCGGCATCCGCCCCCCGAGGCGGGCCTGACACCGCCTCCAAACTCACTTTCATCGGCCGGACCGGCTGCTAAGACGGCAGGAGGGGTTGTGGGCGCTCCGCGGATGTGCCTGATCCTGAGCGAGAACTGGACCATGACGTCCGGCCGTGACCTGCCGACCCTGGTGCGCTGGGCGCGCGAGGCCGAGGACGCCGGGTTCGATTCGGTCATGATCAGCGAGCACATCGTGCTCGGGCCCGCGGCGGGCGCGAACGGGATCATGCCCAACCCGCGCGAGTACGCGCTGCCCGGCAACCAGGACCCGGCGACGCCGTGGCCGAGCTCGCTGGTGCTGCTGTCCGCGATCGCCGCGGTGACCGGGCGGATCCGGCTGGTCGCCGGAGCCGTGATCGCCCCGCTGCGGCACCCGCTGCTGATCGCGCGGGAGCTGGGCTCGCTGGACCTGGTCAGCAACGGCAGGCTGGTGGTGCTGCCCACGGTGTCCTGGCTGGAGGATGAGTACGCGGCGCTCGGCGTGCCGTTCCGCTCCCGCGGCGACCTGCTCGACGAGCACCTTGAGGCGTGGGCCATGCTGTGGCGGGACACGCCCGCGTCGTATGAGGGCGCGCACTACGCGTTCCATGACGTGTACTTCGAGCCCAAGGCGTTCCGGCCGGGCGGCCCGGCGCTGTGGCTCGGCGGCGCCGGGATGCACCGGCGCATGGTGGGCCGCATCGTGCGGTACGCCGACGGGTTCAACCCCCTCGGCCGACCGTCCCCGGACGAGATGCGCAGGCTGGACGGTGCGCTGCGGGCAGCCGGTCGGGATCTTGGCGGGCTGGAACTCGTCGGCGGGACCCGCGCGGTGTTCCCGGACGAACGCAGCGTGGCCGACCTTGGGCAGGCCCTGGACACGATCCCGCCGCAGATGGCGGCCGGGTTCACCACGTTCTGCATCAAGCCGTCGCAGTTCACCGACGACCCGCGCGGTGTGGCCCGGCTGTGCCGGGACGTCACCCGCCGCGTCGACGGCATGCTCCCGTAGCCGGCCGGCGCGTGCCGGGCGTCGGCGCTGCCGATCGGGTCAGGCCGCGCGGCGGCGGACCAGCCAGACGGTCGCGGCGATCAGCAGCAGCGAGAGCGCGAGCAGCCAGCCGCCCTCAATCCACTGGAACGGCCAGTACCGGCTGGCCGGCTGGTAGCTCGTCCATTCCGTGTAGCCGTGCTGGATGAGGTACTGCACCGGGTTGACGTTTCCGAGGGTCGAGCGATGGGCCTGGAACCGGCCGGGCGTGGCCGCCTTCACACCCACCGCCTGGAGGGTCCGGTTGATCGCGGCCAGGCTGACCGGCTTGCCGCCCCGGGTCCACCACCGGCTGATCACCCACGCGGAGCCGGGCACGTTCGGGTTGCCGGTGACCAGCGGCGCCTCGTAGTGCTGGCGCAGATACGCCCCGGTAACAAAGGCGAGCCCGGCCCACGCGGCCAGGGTGGCGGCCATCGCGGGAACGACCCGGCGGATGAGCAGGCCGGTCACGGCGCCGATCGCGAAGGCGGTCAGCGTCCACGCGGCGAATGCGACCCCGCGCAGGTCGAACACGGTGGAACTGAGCGGGCTCTGGTCGCCCGCAGCGAAGAACGGCTGGTAGTACCAGGAGAACATCACGCTGAACGCCGCGGCGACGGCGGCGACCGCAATCGCGAGCGGCACCAGCTTGCCGACGGCCCAGCGCCGCCGGCCGAAGCCCTGGGTCCAGGCGTACTTGAAGGTGCCGGTCTCCAGCTCCCTGGCCAGCACCGGCGCCCCGGCGAACGCCCCGATCAGCGCCGCCACCACCTGCAGCAGGGCCGCGACGATCCCGGCCCGGAACACGTAGCCGCCGGTGTTGAAGTCGTTGGCCAGGTTCTGGCAGACAGCCGAGCCGGCCGGGTGACACGCGGTCACGGCCGCGTAGGCGTGCCGGATCGGCAGCCCTTCGATCACCAGGTACACGGCCAGCACGCCGAGGAACGCGGCCACGCCGGCCACCGCCAGCCGGTGCTGCCGCCAGGTGACCCACGCCATCCGCCGCCACGGCACCGGCCGCAGACCCTTGCCCTGGCTCGGCTGCCCGGGCGTGGTGAGCACGGTCATGTCGTTACCTCCCAATGCTTCAGGCCGTGCCGCGGCGGACCAGCCAAACGGTCGCTGCGATGAGCAGGAGCGAGAGCGCGAGCAGCCAGCCGCCCTCGATGAACTGGAACGGCCAGTACCGGCTGGCCGGCTGGTAGCTCGTCCATTCCGTGTAGCCATGCTGGGCGAGCCACTGGAACGGGTCGATCTTGGTCTGGAACGTGTTCGGGCCGACCTGTTTCATCGGCCCCTTGGGCGCACCCTGGATGAGCCCGGTGAGAGTGTTCCAGGGGACCGGCTTGCCATTCGGCCCGGTCCACCACTGGCTGAGCACCCACGCGGGGTTGCTGCCCGTGCCGGGCGCTCCGCCCTTGCTGAGCAGCGGCGCCAGGTAGTGCCTGCGCAGGTACAAGACGGTGGCCAGCAGGAGGCCGGCCCACGCGGCCATCGAAGCGGCCATCGCGGGCACGGCCCGGCGGACGAGCACGCCGGCCGCGGCGCCGATCGCGAACGCGGCCAGGGTCCACGCCGCGAAGTCAACCCCGGTCACGCTGAAGTACTGCGCTGCGAACCGGCTGTCCATCCCCGAGGCGAAGAACGGCCAGTAAAACCATTCGAAAAGCCGGCTGAACGCGGCGGTCGCGGCCGTGACCGTCACCGCGGGCAGCGCCAGCCTGGCCACCGTCCACCGGATCCGCCCAGCGCCCTGGGTCCAGGCGAACCGGGAGGTTCCGGTCTCCAGCTCCCGGGCCAGGATCGGCGCGCCGGCGAACACCCCGACCAGCACCGGCACCGCCTGCAGCAGGGCCGCGGTGACCTCTCCCGTTATGTAATAGGCGTTCTGGAACAGGCTGGTCACGTCCAAGCAGGCCGGCGAGCTCGCCGGATGGCAGGAGGTCACGCTGGCGTAGGCGCTGCGGAATTTCAGGCCCATGATCAGCAGGTACACGGCCAGCACGCCGAGGAAGACGACGGCGCCGGCCAGCGCGAGCCGGTACTGCCGCCAGCTGACCCAGGCCAGCTTGGACCACGGCACCGGCCGCGGAGTGCGCTGGCCCGGCTGAGCGGGTGTGGTCAGCGTGGTCATTTCGTTGCCTCCGGTGTCAGGCCGCGTGGCGGCGGACGAGCCAGATGGTGGCGGCGATGAGCAGGAGCGAGAGCGCGAGCAGCCAGCCGCCCTCGATCCACTGGAACGGCCAGAACCGGCTGGCCGGCTGGTAGCTCGTCAGTTGCGTAAAGCCGTGATGCAGGAGGTACGTTGGCGCTGAGCGCCAGGCGCCGCCCGGCCCGAACGCAGCGCTGTTTCCTGAGGTCGGGCCGGACGCCGAACCGGTCGGGCCGAATACGCCGGGCGCGGTCTCTTGTGCGCCGATCTTCCGCAGAACCTGGCTGACGGTGGTGAGGCTGACCGGCTTGCCGTGCAGGGTCCACCGCTGGCTGATCACCCAGGCGGCAGAGGGCAGGTTGAAGCCTCTGGTCACCAACGGCGTTTCGTAGTGCGGGCGCAGGTACGCACCGGTGACAACGGCGAGTCCGCTCCACGCGGCAAGGGTGGCGAACATGGCGGGGACGACCCGGCGGATCAGGATGCCGGCCAGTACGCCAACCGCGAAGGCGACCAGCGCCCACGCGGCGAACGCGACCCCCCGCAGGTCGAAGGTAATGGCCATGAGCGGGCTGAGGCCCTGGGGCACGCCGATGATCGGCTCGTAGCACCAGGAGAAGAGGAAACCGAACGCCCCGGCGACGAGCGTGACCGCGACCGCGATCTGCGCCAGCTTGGCTGCGGCCCACCGCTCCCGCCCGAAAGCCTGGGTCCAGGTGTACCGGAAGGTGCCGGTTTCGAGTTCCCTGGCCAGCACCGGCGCGCCGACGAACGCTCCGATCAGCGCCGGGAAGACCTGAAACAGGGCCGCGGTCAGCGTCATCCCCATCTTGCCGCTGCCGTTTGCGACGAACATTTCGTTAAAGGCGGCTATTTCGTGGCGTAGGTCCAGCCCCGTGATGTACAGGTACAGGCCAGCCGCGCCGAGCACTGCCACCAGACCGGCCAGCGTGGCCCGGTGCTGCCGCCAGCTGACCCAGGCCATTCCCCGCCACGGCACCGGCCGCGGGCTTACCTCCGGGGCTGGCTGGGCGGGTGTGGCCATCGCGGTCATCTCGTTACCTCCGTCGGCTCGGCATTTTTGGTGCGCGCCGGGCCGGGCAACGCGGCGGCGCCGGGCTCACGCAGGTAGGAAAGGACAAGTTCTTCCAGGCCGACAGGGTGTGCCTCCCAGCCGGGCGGCACCGCGTCGGCCGGTCCGCTGGTCCGCACCAGCAGGTGGGCTTGGGCCTCGGCGCGCCTTTCATGCACCACGGTTAGTTCCTCATGCGTGTGCGTATCGCCCGCCGGGCCGGTCAGCACGCGGTGGCCGGCGAGCAGGTCATCGACCTCACCCGCCAGCTGTACCCGGCCGGCCGACACCAGGATGAGGTAGTCGGCCACCCGCTCCAGCTCGGCGAGGACGTGCGAGGACAGCACAACAGACATCCCGTCCTCCGCCGCAGCGGCCATGACCGTGGCCATGAAGTCGTGCCGAGCCAGCGGGTCGAGGTTCGCCAGCGGCTCGTCGAGGACGAGCAACCGCGGCCGCCTGGCCAGCGCCAGGGTCAGCGCGAGCTGCGCCTGCTGGCCGCCGGAAAGCTTTCCGGCCTTGCGCTTCAGCGGGATGCCCAGCTCGTCCAGCCGGGCCCGGGCGTATCCCTGGTCGAAATGCCGGTTGAGGTTCCGGGTCAGGTGCAGCATGTCCGTGACCGACAAGTTCTTATACACCGGCGTGTCCTGGGCGACGAACGCGATGCCGTCCAGCGCGCCCGGCGACCCCGCTGGCATGCCGCCGAGCACGGTGACCACACCCGCGGTCGGCGTTGCCAGACCGACCGCGAGGTTCAGCAGCGTGGTCTTGCCCGCGCCGTTCGGGCCCACCAGCGCGGCGACGTGTCCTGGCGGGATCGCCAGCGAGCACTCGCGCAGCGCCCAGGTCTGGTGGTAACGCTTGCCCAGGCCGCTGGTCTCGATGACGTTCATGCGACACCCGTCCTTCCACCTTTACCGTCGGCACGCGGGTCGGCCGATCCGTCTCGGCCCTTAAAGAAATCCCGCAGCGCGCTGCTGAACAGGGCGACGATCCCGTCTTCGTCCAGCCCTGCCCCGTCGGCGGATGCGAGCCAGCCGAGCAGCGACCGGCGCAGCGTGGCCAGCTCGGGCAGCGCGACCTGGGTGAGGGTGGCCTCGATGAACGTGCCCTGCCCGGGGCGTCCGGCGGCCAGGCCCTTGGTCTCCAGCTCGCGGTAGGCCTTGAGCACCGTGTTCGGGTTGATCGCCAGCGAGGCGACCACGTCCCTGACCTTGGGCAGCTGGTCGCCGGGCTTGAGGTAGCCCAGCCGCAGCGCGTGCTCCACCTGCTGCACGAGCTGCAGATAGGTAGGCACGCCGGAGGCCGGGTCGAGCCTGAACTCGATCGGCGACCCCGAGCCGCCCTGCCCGGCTGGCGGCGAACCACCATCCGGGATCGGCGAGCCCGAGCCACCTTGCCCGGCTGGCGGCAAGCCACCATCCGCGCCGCCCGCGGCGGATGGGGAGGAGCCGGCCTGGCCGGGCGCGGCCCAGTCTCTGTTTCCTTTATCTATAGTCATAAGACAAGGATATAGAAAGCGATGCCCTTGTCAACGCGGTGGCACCGACGATGAAACCCGCGAGTCGGTGATCGGCGGGCAGCGCGCCCCGGCCACCTGGCCCGGCATCCAGTGCCTGAGACGCTTCGACAGCCGGGGCAGAGTCCACGCCTGACTCAGCTCGCCACCGAGCTTGAGGGGCACCCCGGAAACCGCATCCTGCCTGGCCGGCAGCCTAACGATCGCGGGTGCACGTCAGATTTGTAGGTAACCAAGATCATCTTCAAGGTGAGCCTGTTCAGATGGCCTATGTCTGGTTGCGTGCGGTATACCAGACGGGCTGCTCAGGAGCGGCGCGGCTCGGCGTGTGAGGCGCTGACCAGCAAGTTCTCATCTGGATGTGACCGAGCATCCAGACCGAGTCCGCTACCAGCAGGAACGTGTCGGCCCCTACATAAATGTCGCACACCCAACGATCGCATGGCCCACCAGGATTGTCAGAGCCTGCTGCGAGTATCGGGTGGTGACCACTACTGACATGGCCGGCCGCCGCGCGGCCGGCACTCCGGGCCAGAACGGTCATGCCCGGGAGGCGCTTGGCCCGCAGTCGCATGGCCCGAGCGGGCATGGCATGGAGGCACATGGCCCGCAAGCGCATGGCCGTAACGGGCCGCGCAGCGACGGCGCCCGGGCCGATCGGGCGCGCCGCGCGGAGCTTGGCAGCTTCCTGAAGGCGCGGCGCGCCGGGCTGCGTCCCGAAGACGTGGGGCTCCCGCCTGGCCCGCGGCGCCGGACGCCGGGGCTGCGGCGCGAGGAGGTCGCGCTGCTGGCCGGCGTGGGCGTCAGCTGGTACACGTGGCTGGAGCAGGGGCGGCCGATCAACGCGAGCTGGCAGGTGCTCGACGCGGTCGCCAGGACCCTCCGGCTCGACGGCGCCGAGCGCTGGCACCTGTACCGGCTTGCCGAGGCGCTGCCGGTACGGTCGCTGGCCAAGACCACGGGCGTGCCCGCGGCCGTCCGTGACGTGCTGCGCTCGCTCGACCCGTTCCCGGCGGTGCTGATCAACGCGCGGTTCGACATCATCGAGGCGAACGGCGCGCACGAGGAGATGTTCTGGGACTGGCATACGCTGCCCTGCGTGCACAAGAACCTGCTGTGGTGCGCGATCACCGAGCCGCGCGCACGCGAGCAGCTCCTCAACTACGAGGAGGAGGTCCCGTACATGGTCGCCCGCCTGCGCGCCGCCTACGCGCTGCATATCGGCGACCCGGAGTGGGAGGAGGACATCCGCCGGCTGGCCGGCCTCAGCCTGGAGTTCGCCGAGCTGTGGGCCCGTCACGAGGTTGCCGGGCCCGGGCCGCGCACGCTGCGGTTCGACCTCCCCGGCGCCGGGCCGATGACGTTCACCCGCACCGAGCTTGACGTCTCGGGCATGCCGGACCTGTGCATCGTGGTGTACAGCCCGCAGGACGACGACACCCGGGCGCGCCTGCCGGACACCCGTCGCCACCGTCCGCCTGGGGACGGGCCGGCCAGGGCCGGAGCTTCGGCCAGGCCGTAGCCGTGGCGACGGCGCCTCAAGCCAGGCGCGGGTCAACCTGGGCGGTGGCGCTCGGCGGCCCGCGCCTGTCAGCCAGGTGCGGGTCAACCTGGGGGCGTGGCGAGCAGGGCGTCCCAGCCGGCCGGGGACAGCGCGTAGCCGGCGACGGAGCCGCCCGCGAGCCGGCGCCACAGCGCGGGCCTCACCAGCATCGCCAGCGCCGTGAGTAGCACGGGCACCGCCGCAACCGGGTCGCCGCGCACGGGCGTGAGTTCCTCGGCGCTGCCCCGGTACAGGCCGGTGCGTGTCAGCGCCGCGAACAGCTCGGCGGCCAGGCCGCGCCGCCCGCGGCCGTCCGCGCCGGCACCGAGCA
>JASHPR010000196.1 GCA_030038015.1 Streptosporangiaceae bacterium | reverse complement strand
CCGCCGATCGCCAGCCATATCAGCAGCAGGAGCATGCCTTAATGCTATGGCCCCTCCGAGCCTGCTGGTTACGGGACAAGCCTGCGACTATGGCCGCCAGCGGACCGTCGCGGCATCATCGGGAACGTGAGCCAGCCGGATTCTGATGAGTGGCGTGGCCTGCGAGAGCGCCGGGCGCTTGACCGGCGGGTGGTTGGGCGTTAGCCGCCGAGAACCGGGAATGATCAAATGGGGCAGGGGCCCGCTGACGGCTTCAGGGAAGGACTAAGCCAATGGCCGATGAGGAGCGCAGCGCATCTGGCATCGTGCCCGGCTTGGTCCAGGAATTCATCGCTCAGTTCCGCAGGATCACCGAGGGGCTGGAGGGGCTGGCCGGAATCCGTGAACACCTCCCCTCGGCGCCCGGCGCGCTTCCGTTGCCCGGCACGCTTTCGGCGGCGGAGCTGGCGACGATCACCGATAGCATCGCCGCGCAGCGGCGCAGCATCGAGGCCATGAAAGCCCAGTTGTCCTCGTTCGATGAGCAGCTCGCGGTGCTGGAGCAGCTCCTCGGCCCGCTCGCACAGTGGAGCAGCAAGTGGGCAGAGGTCGAGGAGTGGCTGCTGAAAGGGGGCCACGGGCCGCAGGCAGAGGGCCGGGCCAGCCGTTCTGACCGCAGATAGTGCCCGGTGCGTGGCCGGGTCGGCTCGGCGTCCGGGGGTTCCTGTGGTGTGGGATGGCGAGGCCACGGCCGATCTCGGCGCAGAGGCGGTCGAGCAGCACGCTGTAGCGGACGCGCCGGTCACCGCGAGCTTGCCGGAGAACGAGTCCACGGCCGCCACCTCCCGCATCGGTCCGGTCCCGGATCAGACGGTAACGCGGCGCATGGTCGCGTAACCGCCGGCCAGCAGGACCACCGCGAGGGCGGCGAGCACGCCGGTCAGCCCGGCCGCGCCGAGGGTGGTGAAGAAGCGGCCGATGGCCGGCCAGGCGCCGGTCCTGGTGGCGGCCAGTGCGCCGGCGGCTCCGACGGTGACCTGCGCGGTGGCGAAGACCAGCAAGCCGGCCAGGTCCCAGCGCCAGTAAACCAGCCCGAACCACATGCCGTAGACGAACAGCACGGCCAGCCCCACGAACGAGGTCAGCCAGGTGAGGTACCACGGCCCGGCCAGGATGTAGGCCACCTGAAAGAACTGCAGGTGTACCCCCCAGCCGGTGGTGGCCCGCTCGATGACCTGCAGCACGGCCAGCACCAGCCCATAGACCGCGGCGAGGCCGACCCCCAGCAGCGCGGTCCCGGCGTAGTAGGCGCGCCGGCTTACCCCGAGGAACAACGCGAACGGCAGCGACCGGAGCATGCCCACCAAGCCGGGGATGGCGAAGCAGATGTAGATCGCGAACACCGCGCCGCTGCCGTAGAACTGACCCGGCGGAGGTGGCTTCGCGGAGGCGGCACCGGCCAGGTAGAGCGCGAAGTTGATCGCCAGCACGACCCAGGGCGCGGCTACGTAGAGGATCCATCCGAACAGGTGGTAGCGGACCACCTTGACCAGCGTGTTCCAGTTCATGCGCCCGTCCTTTCCCGCGCGTCTGGCATGCCGGCGGCGGCCGTGCCGGCGGCGTGCACCACGACCTGCTGCAGCGTCAGCGGTTCCAGGTGCAGGCGCAGGGACCGGGCCCGGGCGCGGTCGGTGTCGTCCAGCGCCCCGGCGACCACTGCCGACTCCTGCGAGCCGATCCGCCGCCGGTCCCAGACCGTCCGCCCGGCGGTGAACTCGGCCACGGCGATCGCCGGGCCGCTGACGCTGGTGGCGCTGCCGCGCAGCTCATCGGCGGCGGCGTCGAGCACGATCCTGCCGTGGTCGATCACCAGCACCCGTTCCATCAGTCCGGCGGCCTCGTCGATCAGGTGGGTGGACAGCAGCACCGTGCGGGGATGCTCGGCGTAGTCGGCCAGCATCCGGTCGTAGAACAGCTTGCGGGCGACCGGGTCCAGGCCCGCGTACGGCTCGTCGAACAAGGTCACCTCCGCCCGGGCGGCCAGGCCGATCACGATGCCCAGCGCGGAGCGCATCCCCCTGGACAGTTTCGCGACCCTCCGGCTGCGCGGCAGGCCGAAGTCCGCGACCAGCGCGGCGGCCAGATCGCCATCCCAGTTCGGGTAGAACCAGGAGGCCGCCCGCAGTGCATGCCGGACCTGGAAAGCAGCCGGCCACGACCCGTAGTCGGGGTAGCGCTGGTCCTCGCGGACGAGCACCATCCGGCGCAGCACCTTCTCGTTCTCCACCGGGCAGGCGCCCAGGACCCGGACGCCGCCGGCCGAGGGGAACTCCTGGCCGGCGACGATGCGCAGCAGCGTGGTCTTGCCCGCGCCGTTGCGGCCGAGCAGCCCGGTGACCGACCCGGGCTCGATGTCGAAGCTGACGGCGTCGAGGGCGAGGGTGCCGCGGTAGCGGCGGGTCAGCCCGGCCACCGAGATCGCTGGTGTCACGGCCTGGTGCCTCTCTGTGCGTAGCTGGATTCGCGGATCATGGCGGCCAGCTCATCGGCGTCGATCCCGAGCCGGCCGGCCTCGGCGACCAGCGGCTCCACGTAGCGTTCGGTGAACCGCTTGCGCCGTTCATCGAGCAGCCGCGCCCGGGCGCCGGCCGCGACGAACATCCCGATCCCGCGGCGTTTTTCCAGCAGCCCGTCGTCGGTCAGCATGCTGATCCCCTTCGCCGCGGTGGCCGGGTTGATCCGGTAGTAGGCGGCCAGCTCGTTGGTCGAGGGCACCCGCTCGCCCTCGGGCAGGGTTCCGTCCGCGATCTCGTCAGCCAGCCGCCCGGCGACCTGGACGAACAACGGAGCCCCTTCCTCGAGGCCAGCCATCTCCCGCAACAGCGGTCCCTTCCCTAGTTCCATGGTTTACCACTTGAGTAGTGTACCATGCACCCACCTTGGCCGCCGCGCTTCTGCGCGGTCTGTCGTGTCCTGTTGGGGGTTGCGAGGGTGCTGCCCTTTGAGCTGCTGGGGTTCGCAGGGCAGGCCTGAACGCCTGGCGGGCCGGTGGCGGGATTCAGGCTGCGATTCCGGTGCAGGCCCGCCGGTGCTAGTTGATCTTGCGCTGCGCCGTGAATCTTGTCTGGCCTGGTGGCTGTGCACCTGCAGTTCGCGGGGGCATGCCTCGCCGATGACCCAGTGACGGCCGTCCCGCAGGATGCGGCTCTGCCCAGCCGAGCTGGCGTAGCCGGGCCCGCAGCTGGCCGGGGCCGGCGAAGACTTTGACCAGGCGGTGCTCCCAGCCGCCGGCAGATGATCTCGTCGCTGCCCGAACCGGCTGGCGGGTACGTGCGACAGCCAGTGCCCGGAAGCCGGGGCAGGCATGGCACACGGCGATGGCCAATCAGCCCGCCGTTGATCATTGGCCAGTGCCAAGATGAACGTGCCGCCAGCACTCCACCCGATGGGTCCCCTTTGGACACGCGGCCTGCGGTCATGAGAGTGCACTCGGCCGGTCAGATGACTGCTTCTGGGCGAGAGCGACGAGTAGAAACGACGCATGTTGAAACGCCGTCAGAGTTGCGAGGTTTCTGCTCGCCCCTGGTGTGCTGCGTGCTGGCGGGTGAACGACTTCCTTCGCCGGGCTCCTCGCGCTGGTGGCTGGGTCCGGGGGCTTGGGAGCCGGGGCCTGGCATCCTCGGGGTATGGACAAGGCGCTGGTGCCCCGTGCGCGACCTGACAGACCCTGATCAAAACCAGGCGGTGCTCGACATGGCCTCCGCCCTGGTCGAGGGCCGCGCGGCGGCGGAGGGTGCCGCGGGCAGCCAGGGCCCGGCGGTGGCGGCTGAAGCGATTGCTGCGGCTCGCTCGCGGCGGCGGCTGGGCGAGCTCACCGGGCCGATCCACCTGACCGTGGTGTGGGCCATGTACGGCGAGACGGGCCGCATGGTGCCCCGTGCGGCGCACCCGCACGGGGAGGACTTCGTGCGGACCAAGGTCCGCCAGCTCGATTGGCTGACCAGCGGCCTGCCCGGCGTCACGTGGAGCATCATCGCCTGCGACGACGGATGCCCGGATCGGCCCTCGAGTGCCGATCTCATGACCGGCATCGCGGCGGCCGAGGGCTACCCGAGGGAAGGTCACCGCGGCGTGACGATGCTCAGGCTGGCCGAGGTGATCGGCAGCGGCATCTCGATCAGCCCTGCATTCGACCGGCTGGTCTCGGCCGAGCAGTCCCGCAAGGGCGGATCGATACTGGCCGGGCTGGCCGCCGCGGTCGGGACCGATCCGGCGCGCGCGGACGGCGTCGGCCGGCATGTGGTCTGCTACACCGACGCGGACCTGTCCGCGAACCTGGCCCAGCTCGGCTCGCTGGCGGCGGCGGTAGTGGCCGGTGACAAGGTGGTCGGCGCGCTCGGCCAGCGTTACGGGATCGAGGGGGCGGTGCTGGTCCGGGCCGACGGGCCGGTGACCGAGCCGCACAGCACCGGCGACAAGCCAGACAAGATCATCATCCTGTTCCGGCACTTCGTCCGCGCCGTGCTCATCCCGCCGCTGGCCCATGTACTCGACACTCAGGCCGGCTTCAAGGCCTTCGCCGGCGCCGCGCTCGGCCCGGCCATCGGGCAGATGACGTCCTTCAACGAGACCTTCGACGTCGAGATGCTGATCCATCTCGCCCAGCATTACGGGCCACGGGCTCTGGTAGTCGAGCCGATTGTCTTCACCGAGGACTTCCCCGCGACGAATTTTCCCTCCGTCACGCCTGGGGCGCGCCACCTGGCGATGGTTCGC
>JASHPR010000195.1 GCA_030038015.1 Streptosporangiaceae bacterium | reverse complement strand
CGCACACCACCGCCCCCGCCGCGCCCGGCCGCCGGGCCGGGTGGCGGCGCAGCAGACGAGCCAGCAGCACAATGGAATCGTATTCCCGGCCGCCGGCTAGAGCGGTCCATGCCCCGGAGGCCGGACCTGCCGACCATGGCCGGGGCCGCCGGCACGTCCAGGCCGCCGGGTGAACACGGGCCCTGGCCGGCCTGACCCGCATCACGGACCAGATCACGGACCCGACCAGCGCCTTCATTCCCCCCGGCCGCAACCTTCTCCCCGAGCGGGTCAGCCGATCACCACTGACCCCGCTGCCACGGGCTCGCGCAGCCCTCGTAGTCAGGACAGGCCGACGATGAATAACGGGCCGCCCCAGCTGGCCCGCTATGGGGCCGGGCCGGTTAAGAAGCTCGCCAAGGACCGAGCCGATGCCCCGGCGCCGATCCTGCTCAGCCTGAGCCCGCCAGAATGGGATGGCCCAGCCCGCATGCTCGGCGGATACAGCTGGTTCTATGTCGGCTACCAGGATCTGGCCCGCGGCCTTGAGCGCGCCGCCGGGCGGCTTCCCAGGGCCGGGAATAGCGAGGCTCGCTTCGCCGGCGAGTTGCTGCATCGCTATGCCGTCCTCGTCAGGCGCCTGTGCCGGGTCGCCGGAGAGGTGTCCCCCGTTTCCCCCTCCGAACCGGTGTGGCTTGATGACCGCAGCCGTGCCGCGCTTAAGGCTGCCAGGGTGTATGACGGGATGAGCAAGCTGCGCGGCCGCCGGGTGCTGTCCTTCGTCCTTGATCGGCTGCGCTCCGCTAGCCCGGCACCCGAGGTCCTCACCCCGGCCGAAGGAAAGGCCGTCGGGTTCACGCCGGGTACTGGCTGGCAGTTCCTGCGCCTCGGGCGCAGGGTGGCAGGGCTCGAGGTGAATGTCACGCACAGCATGCCAGCACTCGCGGGGATGGTCGCTGTAGACAGCGGCGAGAAGCTTTTCGACAAGCTTTTCTGGCAGTACCAAGGGTCGGATTGGCGGCTGACGGTCGCGACCGCTGGCTATCAAGGCCGCGGCGATGCGGTCCGTACCGAGCGTGAGTCCTACGTCGCCGAGCGTTACGGCGGGTGGTTTGACTTCGCCCCCGTCAAGGACTTGCTGGGCGCTGACCGAGGCACTCCTGTACCGGTGAAGGGCGGCGGGAAGTTCAACCGCTTCGACCCAGACTCCGCTTACCGGTACGCCAGGGTGGACCAGGGCGGCCACTGGCTTACGGTGAGTGGACCGGCCGACCTGGGTGCGTGCTACCTGCACCGGGCGGCCTCCTGGCCGGAGGAGAGATAAGAACACACCTTGACGCCCTCCCCCTGGCGGCCCGCTTGCCGTGGCCGGGCTGTTGACCTTCCCGCGGCGAGGTGGGGGAGGACGGTGCACACTTTCAGCGCCTTGACCACGCCCAGGGTTTCGTCAGCGGTCATGTGGGCGATATCGGGCAGGTCCTCCGGGATTCCCTCCGCCAACTTGCCTGCCTTGATGGCCGCGGCCACGGCCATCCTCTCTGCCCGGCTCATGGGCACGCGGCTCATGGGCACGGGCCGGGCGCCGAGGTGGTGCCAGGGTGGCATCGCTGACCGGTAGATGGCCAGGTCTGGGCGTCCGATGTTTGAGGCGCCTCCGCGCCCGCGCCGCATGATTGCCCGGGCAGGTTCCGTCCGAGCAGCGGTTGGCGCCGACGGCGGCACCTTCGCCCTGGGCGACGCCCGCTTCCGGAGTTCCCTGGCCGGTAAAGGGCTCCCGGCCCTGATATGCGCGGTCAGGGATCGGGCTTCTACCTGCTCGGCACGGACGGGAGGGTGTACATCTTCGGGTCACCGAGCGCCTGACCACCCGGCGCCCAGCCAGAACATGGCGGAGGGTTCTGGCTTGCCGACGCCGGTCAGGTGCTCCCAAGTATGCGCAGCGCCTCCCGCAGAGATTGAAGTGTTTCCCGCGTCACCCTGTTGCCACGGCGGAGACACCGCGCTATGTTGAAGCGAGCGCTCGATTCAAGGAGTGAGAGATGGCCATAGCAGCAGACACGGTCTGGCAGCACCTCATCGACACTGTGAGTGATCCCTACGCCCGGGCCAAACAAGCCGCTGCCGATGGGCAGAAGGTGATCGGGATAACCCCTATGCACTTCCCGGAAGAACTCGTTCACGCCAGCGGCGCTTACCCGGTGGTCCTGCAGGAAGCCAGTGCGCCGGTCACTACCGGATGGAGCCACATGTTCCCGCAGTTCTGCGCCTTCTCGCGCACGAACGTGGACGCAGCGACCAAGGGCGAGCTGCATTTCCTCGACGCCATAGTGATATCCGACATGTGTGTGCAGACACGGGTCGGGTTCACCATCGTGTCGCGCCACGTCAAGGGCCAACCGATGTACCTGTGGTGGCCCCTAGAGGCCGACAGCAAGCGCTGGCTCCCGACCGCCATGTCGAGGTTGACCAGGCTGAAGGGACAGCTCGAGGCGGCAGTCGGGGTAACCATCGGCGACGACGATCTCGCCAGGAGCATCGACCTGTACAACCGCAATAGAGAGCTGCTCCGCGAGATCTATGAGCTGCGGAAGTCGAACCTGGGCGCACTCACCGGGCGGCGGATGCAGATGTTGGTGCAG
>JASHPR010000015.1 GCA_030038015.1 Streptosporangiaceae bacterium | reverse complement strand
CCGGCCGCGCGCGGAGCGCCCGGTGAGCCGGCTCGGCGCGCGGGTCCGCCGCTTCCTGCAGCAGCCTGGCTCCGCCGACCTGGCCCCATACCAGCGCCTGCTGCCGTCGGTCGGCGCGCGCGAAGCGGAGCTGGCCAGCCGGCCGGACGACACGTTCAAAGATCTTGCCCGAGATGCGGGGGACGACGCGGACTTCTGCGCGGTCGGCCGTGAGGCCGCGCGGCGCGCGCTCGGCGAGCGGCCCTACGACGTGCAGCTGCTCGGCACCCTGGTGATGCTGGACGGGCACATCGCCGAGATGGCCACCGGGGAGGGCAAGACCCTGGCCGGCGCGCTCGCGGCGGCGCGGTACGCGCTGAGCGGCCGGTCGGTGCAGGTGGCGTCCGTCAACGACTACCTCGCCCAGCGGGACGCCGCGTGGATGCGGCCGGTTTACGAGCTGCTCGGCGTGACCGTCGGCCACATCGGGCAGGCCTCCACGGCCGACCAGCGGCGGCAGGCGTACGCGGCGCAGGTGACGTACGCGCCGATCAGCGAGATCGGGTTCGACGTGCTGCGCGACCGGCTGGTCACCGACCCGGCCGACATCGTGGCGCCGGCCCCCGACGTGCTGCTGATCGACGAGGCCGACTCGGTGCTGATCGATGAGGCGCTGGTGCCGCTGGTGCTGGCCGGCGCCGCCGGCGAGGCGGACGCCGACATGGAGATGGCGGAGCTGGTGCGCGGGCTGCGGCCCGGCCTGCACTACGAGACCGACGACGAGGGCCGCAACGCGTCGCTGACCGAGGCGGGGACGCGCGCCGCTGAGCGGGCGCTGGGCGGGATCGACCTGTATGCCGCCGACCAGATCGACGTGCTGACCAGGCTCAACGTGGCCCTGCACGCGCACGCGCTGCTGCGCCGCGACGTGGACTACATCGTCCGCGACGGCCAGGTGCACCTGATCAACGCCTCCCGCGGCCGGGTCGCCGAGCTGCAGCGCTGGCCGGACGGCTTGCAGGCGGCCGTGGAGGCCAAGGAGGGCATCGCGGCCAGCGAGAGCGGCGAGATCCTGGACAGCATCACGGTCGAGTCGCTGGTCCGCCGGTACCCGAGGATCTGCGGGATGACCGGCACGGCGGTGAGCGTGGGCGAGCAGCTTCGCGAGTTCTACGGGCTCGAGGTGGCGGTGATCCCGCCGAACCGGCCGTGCATACGCGGGGACCAGCCGGATCGCCTCTACGCGACCATGGGCCAGAAGGAACGGGCCATCGTCGCGGAGGTGGCCGGCGCCCACGTGACCGGGCGGCCGGTGCTGATCGGCACCCTGGACATCGCCGAGTCGGAACGGCTGGCCCGCAGGCTCGCCGCGGCCGGGCTGCCGCACGTGGTGCTCAACGCCAAGAACGACGCGCAGGAGGCGGCGATCGTGGCCGAGGCCGGGGCGTACGGCGCGATCACGGTGTCCACGCAGATGGCCGGCCGGGGCACGGACATCCGGCTGGGCGGCAGCGGCGCCGGCGACCACGACCGGGTCGCGGACCTCGGGGGGCTGCAGGTGATCGGCACCGGGCGGCACGCGAGCAGCAGGCTCGACAACCAGCTCCGCGGCCGGTCGGGACGGCAGGGTGACCCGGGCGGCTCGGTGTTCTTCGTGTCGATGGACGACGAGCTGATCACCAGCTACGCCCCGGATGCCGCGCCGCCGCGCGACGTCGCCCCGGACGGCCGCGTCCGCGACGCCAGGGCGGACGAGCTGGTCGGCCACGCCCAGCGGGTGGCCGACGGCGCCAACATGGAGATCCACCGGAACACGTTCCGCTATCACAAGCTCATCGACGAGCAGCGGCGCGTCGTGCTCGAGCACCGCGACCGGCTGTTGCGCGGCGACGCCGCCCTGCGGGCGCTCGCGGCCCGCTGCCCCGAGCGGTACGCCGAGCTCTCCGGCACCGTGGAGGCCGGCGTGCTCGCCGGGGCGGCCCGGACGATCGTGCTCTCCCACCTCGACCGCGGCTGGGCGGACCACCTCGCGGTGCTCGCCGACATCCGCGAGGGCATCCACCTGCGCGCGCTCGGGACCGGCGCGCTCGGCGGGGGCCGGGACCCGCTGGCCGAGTTCCACGCCGAGGCGGTGAAGCTGTTCGGCAGCCTGCTGGAGCGGGTGCAGGAGGAGTCGGCCGGGACGTTCCGCACCGCCGCGATCACCGATGCGGGCGTGGACACCGCCGCCGCCGGGCTGAAGCGCCCCACGGCCACCTGGACGTACGTGGTGCAGGACAACCCGTTCGGCACGGCGCTCGACCGGGCGCTGCGCAGGCTTGCCGGCCGGAAGGACCGTCGCTGATGATGGCAACGCCCGGTTAATCCTGCGAACGGGGAGGCGCCGCCATGACGCCGGTAACGGGAACGCCGTCGGCCCATGTCCGTTCGGACATCGATCCGTTCTCGGACGAGTTCCTGGCGGACCCCTTCCCGCCGCTGGCCGAGCTGCGGGACGCGGGCCCTGTGGTCTACCTGGAGCGCTACGGGGTGTTCGCGGTCGCCAGGCACGACGAGGTCGCCGCGGTGCTGCGGAAGCCGCAGGTCTTCTCCTCGGCCGCCGGGGTCGGCATCACCAACTTCGCGACCGGGAAGCCGTGGCGCAAGCCGAGCATCCTGCTCGAGGTCGACCCGCCGGTGCACACGCACAACCGGCGGGTCGTGGCCCGCGCGCTCGCGCCGCGCTCCCTGGCCTGGCTGCAGGAGATCTTCGACCGGCGGGCCGGCGAGCTGGCCGCCGATTTGGTGTCCCGCGGGTCGTTCGACGCGGTGCCCGACCTCGCCGAGATCTTCCCGACGCGGGTGTTCCCCGAGGCGTTCGGGATCGCCACGGACGGCAGGGACCAGCTGCTGGCCTACGGCGCGATGGTCTTCAACGGGCACGGCCCGCGCAACCACCTGTTCGATGCGTCGATGGCCGGCGCCGAGGGCGTGATCGGCTGGATCACCGAGCAGTGCTCCCGGTCGTCGCTGCGCCCCGATGGCCTCGGCGCCCTGATCTACGCCGGGGCCGACGCTGGCGAGGTGACCGAGGACGAGGCGGCGCTGCTGGTCCGCTCGTTCTTGTCGGCCGGCCTGGACACCACGGTGAGCGCGATCGGCCTCGGGGTGCTCGACTTCGCCCGCCACCCGGACCAGTGGCGGGCGCTGCGCGAGGACCGGTCGCTGGCCCGCAACGCGTTCGAGGAGGTGGTCAGGCTCGAGTCCCCGGTGATCGGGTTCTTCCGGACCACGAGCGAGCCGGCGGAGCTGTCCGGGACGCTGCTGCCTGCCGGCGCGAAGGTGCTGGTGTTCTTCGCCGGTGCCAACCGTGACCCGCGGCACTGGGAGGACCCCGGCCGGTTCGACATCCGGCGCAAGACCGCCGGCCACATGGGGTTCGGCATCGGCGTGCACAACTGCGTCGGCCAGGTGATCGCGCGCATGGAGGGCGAGGCGCTGTTCCGCGCGCTGGCGGCCCGGGTCGCCTCGTGGTGGCTGACCGGCGAGCCGCGCCCCCGCCTCAACAACACCCTGCGCAGCCTTGACACGTTGCCGGTGGCCGTCGAGCCTGCGTAAAAGCGGCGGCAGAAGGGCTCTGCCGTCTCCAGCATGTATCAGGCCGCCGGGGGAGCGGCTCTATTACCAGGGGGGCTGGCCGGGCCCGGCATGCCGGGCCAGCATCCGCCGGACGAGTGACGCTGGAGGCCATCGTGAGCAGTGGCCCGGCCCAGCCCGACAACCCGAGCGACGAGGAGCTGCTCGCGCAGCTGCGTGACATCGCGGCAGAGACCGACCCCGTGCCAGAGCTGCTGCTCGATGCCGCCCGCTCGGCATTCGAGCTGCGCGACCTGGACGCGATGCTCGCGGAGCTCGTGCACGACTCGGCCCTGGACGCCGCCGTGATGGCCATACGGGGCGGCGGCGCCGAGCGAATACTGTCCTTCGTGGTGCGGGAGCTCGCCGTCGAGTGCCAGATCACCTCGCGCGGCTCGCGGCGTGACCTGCTAGGGCAGCTCGTCGGGGGCCGGGCGGAGCAGATGGACGTGCAGGCCACCGGTGCGGTTACGACCGTGCCGGTCGATGACAGCGGGCGGTTCAGCGCTCGTGACCTCCCCGCTGGCCCGTTCCGCCTGCGCTGCCGGCTGGCCGACGGGACCGGCCTGATGACCAGCTGGGCCGCCCTTTAGCGGCCCGGCAGTGATCCGGCGAGGCAGCGTTGCGAACCCCGGTACAGGCCACCGAGCCGGCCCCGGCCATGGCGGGCAACGCGCTCGAGCTTGTCTCCGCGGACCCGGGCCGCGCGGCCGAGCATGCCCGGCGCGCGCTCGAGCTTGCCCGCTGCCACGGTGACCTGCTGGCACAGTCCATGGCCCACCGCGCGCTCGGCCTGGCCGCGCGCGAGCTCGGCGACCTCGACACGGCGCTGAGAGCGCTCAGCACGGCGATCCGGGTGGCGGCCGAGGCAGGACTCGACGTTCCGGCCGGCCAGGCGCGGATGAGCCGGGCGTTCGTCTTGCTGTCGCAGGGCAGGATCACGGACGCGCTGCGGGACGCCGAGGCGTCCGCCGTCAACCTGCGCGGCCTGGACCGGGCCCGTCTCCTCGCCCAGCGCGGGCTCATCTTGCAGCGCGCCGGGCGCCTCGATGACGCCCTGGCGGTCTACGCGGCCGCGATGCCCTTGCTCCGGCGGCACCGTGACCGGCTGTGGGAGGGACGCCTGCGCAACAACCGGGCCGTCCTGTACGCCTACCAGGGGTCCTCGCGGCTCGCGAAGGCTGACATTGCCCGGGCCGAGCGGCTCTTCGAGGAGCTGGGGCTTCCCCGGGCGCTCGCCGGGGCGCGGTGGAACCTCGGCTTCGTCGAGGCCCGCCGCGGCGACATCCCGGCCGCGCTGGCCTCGCTGGACGCGGCGAGCGAGGCCTACCGCCGCGCCAAGATGCCGGTGGGCCTGCTGCTGGTCGACCAGTGCGACGTGCTGCTCGCGGCCGGGCTCGTCGCCGAGGCCCGCCAGGTCGCCATCACCGCGGTCGCCGAACTCTCCGCGCACCGGCAGTCCGCTGACCTCGCCGAGGCGCACCTGATGCTGGCCCGGGCCGAGCTGGCCGACGGCGCTCCGGCGGCTGCGAGGCGAACCGCAGCCACCGCCCAGCGCAGCTTCACGCGCCAGCAGCGGCCGAGCTGGGCAGCGGTGGCCAGGCACGTCGGCCTGCGCAGCGCCTGGGCTGACGGCGAGCGTTCCCCGGCGCTGCTGCGCTCGGCGCTGGGGACGGCGTCCAGGCTGGATGCGGCGGGATGGGCCGCCGCGGCGCTTGATACCCGGCTGATGGCCGCGCGCATGGCCATTGACCTGGGGCGGCTCGATGTCGCGCAGGCGCAGCTGAGCACCGCGGCCCGGGCCAGGAGATCCCCGCACCTGGACCTGCAGGCCCAGGCGTGGCATGCGCTCGCCCTGCTCCGTCGGCAGGCCGGCGACCGGCGGGGGGCCTACGCGGCCGTGTCGGCAGGGCTCGATGCGGCCGACCAGCGCCGCGCTCTGCTCGGCGCCACCGAGCTGCGCGTCCACGTGGCCGGGCAGGTGGAGGAGCTTGCCGATCTCGGCATCACCCTGGCCATAGCGGAGGGCGCGGCGGCGCAGGTGCTGTGCTCGACCGAGCGGCACCGGGCAGCGACCATGCGGATGCGGCCGCTCCGTCCCCCGCGTGACCCGGCCCTGGCCGGCCTGCTGGCCCGGCTGAAGGCGGCAGCTCGCCAGGCCGAGGAGGCCCTGCTGGCCGACACCCCCAGCCGGGAGCTCGACGTGCGCAGGAGCGCTCTCGAGCAGCAGGTGCGGCGGCGGATACGGTACGCGGCTGGCGCGCCCGGCGGGCGGCCCTGGTCGGCACTGGATGAGCACGGCCTGGCCGAGGCCCTGGGCGACCGCGTGCTGGTGGAATATCTCGAATGCGCCGGGGACCTGCACGCCGTGGTGCTGCGCGCCGGCGAGTGCTCGCTGCACCGGCTCGGCCCGGTCGGCCCGGTGGCGCTCGAGGTGGAGTCGCTCCGCTTCGCCTGGCGCCGCCTGCTGACCGGCCATGGCTCCGCCGCATCTCTTCGGGCGGCGCAGGAGCTGGCGGCCGCCGCTGGCGCGCGCCTGGATGCTGCCCTGATGCTGCCGCTGGCGCCGCTGACCGGAAACCGCCCGCTGGTCGTTGTGCCCACGGGCTTCCTGCAGTCCCTGCCCTGGCCGGTGATTCCCAGCTGTGCCAGCCGGGCGCTGACCGTGGCACCGTCGGCCGCGACCTGGCTGGCCGCCAGGAACGCGAGCCGTGACCGGGCGGGACGTGGCGACCAGGCTGCGCGCCGCGTGACGCTCATCGCCGGCCCGGGGCTGCCGGGCTCGAATCCCGAACTTGACGCCGTGGCCGCGCTCTACCCGGCCGCGGACGTGCTCACCGGCCAGGCGGCCACGGTCGGCGCGGCGCTGCGGGCACTGGACGGCGCTGACGTGGTCCACGTCGCGGCGCACGGGAGGTTCCGCGCGGACAACGCCATGTTCTCCTCGCTCGTGCTCGCCGACGGGCCGCTCAGCGTCTACGACCTCGAGGGGCTGCGCCAGGCGCCGCGCGTGATCATGCTGACGGCCTGCGACTCCGCGCTGTCGCCGGTCCTGCCCGGCGACGAGATGACCGGGCTGGTCGCCGCGCTCCTGGCCATGGGCACCAGCACCGTGATCGCCGCCTTGCTGCCGGTGCCAGACCCGGTCATCGGCTCGCTGGCGCTCGGCTGGCACCGGGAAGCCGGCTCGGGGCGCGCCCCGGCCGAGGCACTGCTGGCCGTCCGGGCCCAGGCCCGCGAGACCGGGCCGCTGGCGCACGTCACGGCTTCCGCGCTGGCCTGCCTGGGCTACGGCGGGTAGCCGCCGCAGCCCCGGACGGCCCGCTGGCGCCCGAGGGCGGGCTAGCGGCCGATCATGGCCCGGTCGGGCGCCACGACCAGGCCCAGTCCCGGCTCCCAGCGGGCGCCGGCCAGCACCGCGTGAGCCGCCCGGCGCGCATTGCCCGTCCTCGGGATCGCCTTCACGATCAGCGACGCGACCTGCGGCGTGGCGAACGATGTCCCGCTCCAGCGCGCGTACCCGTCGATCCGGGTCGCCTTCGTTTCGGTGGGCAGCTTCCACACGCCCTTCAGGTAGGTGCTGCGGACCTCCACGCCGGGGGCGTAGACGTCGACCCACCACCCGTAGTTGCTGAACGGGGCCAGCTGCCACACGCCGTCGTACCAGTCCACCGCGCCGACGGACACGACGTGCTTGAACGCGGCGGGCCAGAACGGCCGGTCCTGGCCGTGATTGCCGGCCGCCGCCACGGCGACCACGTCGTCACCCGTGTGCCGGGCGAGCGCGACGCCGGTGGCCACGGGCGGAGCGTCGTCGTGGGTGTAGCCGCCGAGCGAGAGGTTGAGCACCGGGGCGGACGCCCGGGCGAGTCCAACGGCGATCGTGTGATCGTCCCCGATGCCCACCGGATCCAGCACCTTGACCTGGCGGATCCGCGTCTGCGGGGCAACGCGCATGACGATGCCGGCGATGAACGTGGCGTGCCCGCCCTCGGCGGCGAAGTCTCCGTCCCGGAGCACCGGGTCCTCGCGGTCGCGCGGCTCGAAGTCGAGCCTGGCCGCCAGCCCGGGGTGCAGGCGCAGCGCCTGCTGGTCGAGGCCGGTGTCCAGAACCGCGATCTTCGGCTCGCGAGGCCCGTCGAAGGGCCTCTCCCAGAAGGCCGGGGCGTCGCTCGGGTCCCCGGCGGGCCCGCCTTGGTAGTCAGGCTCGCCGCTGAACACGTAGTTCGGCCCGACGTTCGGCAACGGTTCCCCGTCGCCGAGGGGTCGCCGCAGCTCACTGACCAGCGCCGGGATATCCACCTCGGGAGGAAGCAGGAATGCCTGCACCGGCAGGTCCACCGAGCCGAAGCTCTGGTTCAGTTCCTCGTCGGGAACGGCGCCTTGCCGCCCGAGCTCTTGTTCCGCGCGCTGGTATTCCGGCGTCTCGGCGATCTCGAGCAGGATCTGGCGAGGGCGGTAGCGATAACCTGACCCGTCTAGCACACCGCCGGGATCGTCGCTTCCCTTTTCCGACAGGGGCGGCCGTTTTTGCCACCAGAGGTGGTATCGGTCCTCACCTGGCGAATCTTTTGAGGACATGGTCAATTCCCCCTGTATGTTATGTCTTTGAAATTCCGATAGAAGGTCGATATCCCTGATATCGATACCGCCGTTCAGGGTCGTGTTTGTTGGTCCTCGCTGGCCAGCTTTTCGCGGAGGCGCTGCAGGCAGCGCGCCCGGGTGGGCCCGATGCTGCCCACCGGGATGCCGAGCGCCGCGGCGACCTCCGCATAGCTCGGCGGCGGCGAGGCCATCAGGACCCGTAGCAGGTTCCTGCAGCGCTTGGCAAGCTGCCCGAACGCGCGCCACAGCCTGGCCGCGCGCTCCGAGGCGAGCAGCGCCGCCTCCGCGTCGAGCACCGCCTGCTCCGGCGAGTAGTCGTCGGACTGGCCGAGGGCGACCAGGGTCGCCTCGTCCGCCGGGACCGTCCGGCTGCTGCTCGCCGCGACTCTCAGGGACTCCCTTCTCGCCGTGGTGGCGAGCCAGGCACCGACGTGGCCGGGCTGCTCGATCCGGTTGAGATGCTCGGTCAGGCGCAGCCACGTGGTCTGGAACACGTCTGCCGAGTCGGCCGGGCTGAGGCGGTACGCGCGCGTCACCGACCAGACGAGTCCGCTGTACCGCTGCACGAGCGCATCCCAGCCGGCCTCGTCGCCCTTCGCCGCGGCGCTGACCATGTCGCTTATCTCAGCGTCTTCCACGGCGGCCGCCTTCTTTCCGGGTATCTGCGGCAGCGAAAGCCTTATTCAGTTTGACATCAGATGACCCGGACGCCCAGGCCATTTTCCGGCGCCTGCCGATCTTGACTGACAGAGCAGTCCCCGGGCTGCCTGATACACGGCCGCGTCCGGCGCGGCGACCCGGCGGCCCCGGCGCGACCCGCGATGTATCAGGCATCCGCCCCGGCGCTCGATTAGCCAGCCAGGCAGGGCCGGACGCCCGCCGGTAGCTCCCGCTTCGCGGGGAAAGGAGCTAGCCATGATTACCGAGAAGACACCGGTCAGCAGGGTAGGTTGCTGTCCGCAGCTGCACCCGTGCGAGAGTTGCGACGAGCTCGATGTGCGGTACCGCCTCCCGTTCCGTCCGGTGGTGCAGACCAGGGACGGTGAGCAGCAGGTGCTGGTCGAGGTGACGCTGTACTTCCGCCTGGAGTGCTGCACCGGCCCGCTGACCCTCGGCGACCTGCTGTACTCAACCACGCTGCTGCCGGGCGAGCAGGTCCGCCTGCTCTCCACCGACCGGAACAGCCGGTTCAGCTTCAGCAGCGACGCAGAGTACGCCGCCCGGCAGTTCACCACCTCGGAGCAGTCGTTCTTCCTGGCCGGGATGGCGGACTCGATGAGCACCCTGAACGTGCTGGAGCGAGGGGCACAGGAGTCGTCCTACCAGGCCTCGGCGGCGAGCGGCGGTCACTACGCCGGCCTCGACCTGGGCTTCCTCGACGTCGGCGGCTACGCGGCGGCTGCCAGCTACGACGCCAGCGCGGCCAGCGCGTTGGCCCGCAACCTGTCCCGGCACGCCGAGAGCTCCAGCCGTCAGGTCGAGACCTCGGTTCGCGCTGCGACGTCGACCTCCATTTCCGAGGTCGCCAGCCGCAGCCATGCCCAGGGGGAGTCGCAAGACAAGTACGAGTCGGCGTCGCGGGCGTTCTCCAACCCCAACCGCTGCCACGCGCTGACGTACCTGTTCTACCGGATCGAGAAGTGCCAGCGGCTGCGCTTCAGGCTGGTAGCCATCGAGCGGTGGGTCGACGACCCGGCGTGCCCCGTCGGCATCCGTCCGCTGGCGCCGGCCGGCGAGGCTCCGGGGGCCGCGAACGGCGGCAGCGGGCCGGCCAGGGAGCCGATTCCGGCCGCCGTCCGCGCTGCCGCGCTCGGCCAGGTGGAGGCCGACCTGCGGGCCGAGGGACTGCTGGACGCGGCGGGCAACTGCTCCGCCGAGACGGTGGAGCGACTGTCCTGGGAGCGGACCGTGCGCCTGCCCACGCCTGGCGTGATGGTCAAGTGCTGCCTGGACGAGTGCGACTCGTGCGAGCCCGCCCGCAAGCGGGAGATCGAGCTTGAGCTGGCCGCCAAGGAGCTGGACAACAGGCTGCTGCAGCGCAAGATCGAGCTTCTGGAGAAGTCCCAGGAGTACCGCTGCTGCCCGGGTGACCGCTGCTGCGACCACGACGAGGGCGGCGACGGCGGCGACGGAGAGGGCTACCCGGCTTAGGCCGGGTAACCAGCCAGAACGGATCGCGGGTGGCTGATCGGGTCGCCTGCGATCCGTTCTGTGGGCTGTCTGTCCGTTCGGCGAGCCCTCCGCAGCGGCGTCCGGCATCCAAACCGGACATATGCCAGCACCATCGCGCGGGTGGCAGCCGATGGCCGCGTGCCGACGCCGGTGTGGCACGGTGATCACCTGTGGCTATGCTGCACCTGTGCCACGCCAGGCAGGCGCAGCCAAGACCCCGCGTGCCGGGACCCCGCGTGCCGGGAGCCCGCGTGCCGGGAGCCCGCGTGCCGTGCCCGCAGCGGCGGATGCGGCACCGGTCGAGGCGGTCGCGAGCACCCAGCGCATCCAGGCGGTCGACCGGGCGATCGCGCTGCTGAAGTCGGTCGCCGCCAGCGCCACCCCGCCAACCGTCCTTGAGCTGGCCAGGGACTGCGGGATCAACCGGAGCACCGCGTGGCGGCTGCTGCGCACGCTCGAGCACCACGGTCTCGTGGACCGCGATCCGATCACCCAGCGGTACACCGTCGGGTACGGCGCGATCTGGCTGGCCTCGGCGGTGACCGACGACACGCTCGTCCGCAGGGTCCGGCCGCTGCTGGCCAAGCTGGCCGAGGCGACCGGCGAGTCGGTCACGCTCGCCGTGGCCAGGCGCTTCAACCTGGTGTACGTCGACCAGGTCGACCCGCCGAACGTGATGGTCCCGAACTGGCTCGACAAGCCGCTGCCGCTGCACGCCACGTCGGGCGGCAAGGCATTCCTGGCCTGGCTGGGCCGGGACGAGCGGGATGCGATCCTGCCGGAGGATCTGCCGCGCTACACCCCGCACACGGTTACCGACCGGGAACGGCTGGAGCAGGAGCTGGCCGAGGTCCGCAGGGTTGGTTATGCGCTGTGCGCGCGTGAGTACGAGGAGTTCTCCTCGGGCGCGTCGGCGGCCGTGCTGAACACGCGCCAGTACCCCATCGCGGTGATCAACGTCTGGGGCCCGGCGCCCCGCAACCCGGTGAAACGGCTGCACGAGATCGGCCGCGCCGCGGTGGAGACCGCCGAGGAGGTCCGCGCGCTGCTCGACTAGCCGGGCACGGGAGATCAGGGCGGCGAGGTTCCCTCGCGGGGTCAGCCGCTGATGTGGAAGGAGTTGCTGGTCGCGGACGTCAGGCTGCCGGCGGCGGCTTTCAGGGTGTAGCTGCCTGCCTTGCCGGTGATCTTGCAGCCGGCGAAGGCGGCGACGCCGGCCGACGTGGTGACCGGGTTCGCGGTGCAGCTGAGCGTCGCCCCGCTGCCGGGCTGGCTGGCGATCGTGAGCGTCACCGCGCTGGAGCCGGCGGTCACGACGTTGCCGCCGGAGTCCTCCACGGACACCTTCGGCTGCGTGGACCACGCCGACCCGCTGGTGCCGCCGCCCGGCTGGGTGGTGAAGACGAGCTTGGCCGCGGCGCCCGCGGTCAGGGTGAACGCGCCGCTGGTCGCCGATGTGAGGCCGGTCGCGGTGGCCTTCAGGGTGTAGCTGCCCGCCTTGCCGGTGATCGTGCAGCCCGCGAACGAGGCGACGCCGGCGGTGGCGGTGACCGGGTTCGCGGTGCAGCCGAGCGTCGCGCCGCTGCCGGGCTGCGACGCGATCGCGAGGGTGACCGCGCTGGTGTTGCTGGTCACGACGTTGCCGCCGGAGTCCTCGACCGACACGACGGGCTCGGTGCCGAGGCTGGACCCGCTGGCGCCGCCGCCGGGCTGGGTGGTGAAGGCGAGCTGCGCCGGTGCTCCCACGGTGACACTGAACGTGCCGCTCGTTGCCGATGTGAGTCCGCTGCCGGCCGCCTGGAGGGTGTAGGTGCCGGCCTCCCCGGTGATCTCGCAGCCGGAGAACGAGGCCACCCCGGCCGTCGCGGTCACCGGGTTGGCCGCGCACGCGAGCGTCGCCCCGCTGCCCGGCTGGGAGGCGATCGACAGCGTCACCGCGCTGGTGTTGCCGGTCACGACGGTGCCGCTCGCGTTCTCGGCCGACACGACAGGCTGGACCCCCCACGCGGCGCCGTTCGCGCCGCCGCCCGGCTCGGTGGTGAACGTGAGCTGGGACGCCGCGGCCGCGGTGACCGTGACCGTCTGCTGGACCTGGGGGGCGGCCGCGTACCCGTTGCCGCCGGCCTGATTGGCGTCAATCACGCAGGTCCCGGCGGCAAGGTAGCTCACCGTCGAGCCGTTGGTCCCGGACACCGAGCAGACCCCGGCACCGCTGCTGGGGTCCACGCTGAACACCACCGGGTTGCCCGACCCGCCGCCGGTGGCGGTGAGGGTCGCGGTCTGGCCGACGGTGCCCGGCCCCGGGTTCGGGAACGTGATCGTCTGCGGCGCCGGGGTGGTGGCGGCGCCGGCCACGTCCTGCACCTCGGCCGGCCAGAAGGCCGGCAGCGTGCTGTAGTTCGGCGGCTCTGCCTCGTCATCGACATAGACGTTGCCGATGCCGTCGCTGACCGCGTCGCTGACGTCCGTGCCCACGCCGGCGGCCGTGCCCGCGCTGATCGTGGCGGAGAACTCCGAGGCCGGGTACGAGGCCATCCAGCTGGGGAACGTCGCCGCCTGGAATTGCGCTTCCGTTCCCTCGAATTGCTGGAGAATCTCGTTCGGCCCGAACATATAGCTCTGCGGCGCTACGGTCCCCGGGTTGAACATGACGGTCTTGGCGCCATTGGCAATGGCGAATGAGTACAGCGCCTGGTAGTAGCTGACCTCGCTGGCCGAGGTGGAGGTGCCGTCGAACATGGGGCTGCTGACGCCGTACCAGCTGATCGCGTCCAGCAATTCGCTTTCCACGGTGGCCAGCGGCGCCGCGCCGTAGTCGGTCCATATGTAGTACAGCGGCTGGATTCCCGCGGCCTCCAGTGCCTGTATGGTCGGAACCCAGACCGTTGATTCCGCGTCGGCCGGCTGGCCATTGCATCCCGATCCCGACCCGTCCGGCGCGCAGATATCCACGATCGCCGCGCTGACCGTCGGCGCCGCCGCTTCGACCTGCTGCCAGCTTGAGAGCGTGGGATAGGCGTACAGCGTGGTGACGATGGACTCGCCTGAGGCCTGGGCCGACGGGGCGGCCGCCGTGGCGAGGCCGAGGATCAGGACGGGCGCGGCAATCAACGCGATCAGCAGAACTAAACGTCGCATGGCTCCATACCCCCACCGCTTGGAACCGTGAGCCTGAGATTACTCTGGCCATCTCGAATTGACCAGGCTAACATTAAGGTGAAGCTTTTGTCGCCATAAAGCCTGCATTAGCAAGTAATGGGTAAGCAAATGCCCAGTTAAGCCCCGCGCCGCCGGCGCTTTCTGACCTCGTTTGCAGCCCGGCTCCGGGCACGATCGTAATCTTTACCGGTCTTGCCTGTCATATAACGGTGCGGAAGTGAGCCCTGTGCCAGATGGGCTGGCCGTCCCGGGCGGCGCGGCGCGCGGCGCGGTGCGAACGCAGCCGCCGGCCGCGTTCTCCCGGCAAGCCTTGACCGGCCCGGAAACCCGCTGATAGTGTCGCGATGGTAACAAGCCGTTCACATGATGAACGAAGCGCCAGGGAGGACGGCCGCTGCCATGGCTGGCTCCAGCAAGGTCATCATTACGTGCGCGCTCACCGGCTCCGGGCATACTCCGTCGATGTCCCCGTACCTCCCCTACACCGTCCAGCAGGTGGTTGATCAGGGCGTCGCGGCGGCCGAAGCCGGCGCGGCCGTGCTGCACCTGCACGCCCGCGACCCCCGGGACGGCAGCCCGACCGCCGATCCGGCCGTGTTCGCCGAGTACGCGAGGGGCATCAGGCAGCGCAGCGACGTCGTGATCAGCATCTCCACCGGCGGCGGCACGGGCATGACCGTGGAGGAGCGGCTGCAGGGCGTGCTCAAGCTCAAACCGGAACTGTGCACGCTCAATCTGGGCACGATGAACTACGGCAGCTTCCCGATGATCGACCGGTACAAGGGCACGTTCCGGTACGGCTGGGAGGAGCCGTACCTGGAGAGCACCCGGGCCGAGCCGTTCGTCAGCACCTACGCCGACATCGAGTACATGCTCAAGGTCGTCGGGCCGGAGACCGGGACCAGGTTCGAGGCCGAGGCCTACGACGTCTCGCACCTCTACACGCTGGCGTACTACCTCGAGAAGGGCATGGTGCGGCCCCCGGTCTTCATCCAGACCATCTTCGGCACGATGGGCGGCATCGGCCCGGACGTCGACCACATCGTGCACATGAAACGGACGGCCGACCGGCTGCTCGGCGACGCGTACCAGTGGTCGACCCTCGGGGCGGGCCGGTACCAGATGGGCATCGTGACCGCTGCCGCGATCATGGGCTCGCATGTCAGGGTAGGCCTGGAGGACAGCCTCTACCTCGGCAAGGGCCAGCTCGCCGAGTCCAACGCCGACCAGGTGCGCAAGATCCGCGGCATCCTGGAGGCGCTGTCGCTCGAGACCGCCACGCCGGCCGAGGCCCGGCAGGTGCTCGGGCTCAAGGGCCTGGACAACGTCGGCTACTGAGGCGGCCCGCCGTCACGCCCGGGGCAGCAGGTTCCGGTCATTTCTCCACACGTGGCACCGCGCCAAACTGCGCGGCCCGGTGACCCCATTTCCTGTTGAGGCGGAAAAACCCGAGGAGGAACCGTGGCGGCTGCCGAACCGAGCCAGGTGAGGCGGGTGGGCGTCGTCGGCGCCGGGGTGATCGGCGGCGGCTGGGCGCTGCATTACCTGCGCATGGGGCTGGACGTCGACGTTTACGACCCGGCACCGCACGCCGGCCGCGACCTGCTGCGGATGCTGGACGAGACCTGGCCGCTGCTCAGCCGGCTGGGGCTGCGGGCCGGGGCCGGGCCGGGCCGGCTCCGCATCCATGACGACCTCGCCGCCGCCGTCGGCGGCGCCGACATCGTGCAGGAGAACTCCCCGGAAGACAGCCAGCTCAAGAGCGAAGTGATCGCAGCGATCGACCGGGCGGCCCGGCCGGACGCGGTGATCGCATCGAGCACGTCCGGGTTCGCCATGACCATGCTCCAGGCGGGCTGCACCAGGCCCGAGCGATGCGTGGTGGGCCACCCCTTCAACCCGCCCTACCTGATCCCCCTGGTCGAGGTCGTCGGCGGTGAGCGCACCGATCCTGCCGCCGTCGACTGGCTCATGCGGTTCTACGCCGCCGTGGGCAAGCGCCCGCTGCGCCTGTCCCGGGAGCTCCCTGGCTTCGTCGGTAACCGGCTCCAGGAGGCCATGTGGCGGGAGGCGCTGCACATGGTCGCCGCTGGCGAGGCGACGGTCGGCGAGATCGACGAGGCGATCGCGTACGGGCCCGGGCTGCGCTGGGCCCTGATGGGGCCGTGCCTGACCTTCCACCTGGCCGGGGGCAGCGCCGGAATGGCGCACATGCTCGACCATTTCGGCGCCGCCCTGCTGGAGCCGTGGACCAGGCTGGAGGCGCCGCCGCTGACCCCGCAGCTGCGCGACCAGATGGTGGCGGGCTGCCTGCTGCAGGCGGACGGCCGCTCCGTCGCCGATCTCGAGAGGCGGCGTGATGAGTTCCTCGCCGAGCTGCTCGCCCTCGTGGAGCGGTTCTCGATTACCCCGGCCGCGCAGCCCGAGCCAGACGCGGCCTATTGACTTTGCGTGACGGCGCTATTTACACTCCCGTTACCACATAATGCACGCATTGTTCATATCGTGAACCGTTTACCGGGTGGTGCCGTGACACCCGAACCGGACTCGGCCCCCTCCGCAGTCGGGAGCGGACAATGGATCTCAGCCGCAGAGACTTTGTGAAGACGGCTGTGGCGGGCTCGCTCGCGGCAGGGGCAGGCGGCCTGCTCAGCGGCTGCGGCATCGCAGCCGCACCGGCGGCCTCGTCGGCGCCGGTGGCCAGCGGGCCGCCCAGGCGGGGCGGGACGCTGCGAGCCGCCATCACGGGCGGGTCAACCGCGGACACCCTCGACCCGCTCGACGCCATCACCAACGCCGACTTCTCCAGGGTCGACAACCTGTACGAGCCGCTGGTCGGCCTCACCCCGGACGCCCAGCCGGTGCTGGTGCTGGCCGACGAGGTGACGCCGAACGCGACCGCGACCGAGTGGACGGTGCGGCTCAAGCCCGGGATCACCTTCCACAACGGCAAGGACCTGACCGCCGACGACGTCATCTACACGTTCCAGACGATCATGAACCCGAAGGCGCCGGCGGCCGCGGCGGCAGGCCTGTCGTCGATCGACGCGAACGGCATGACCAAGCTGGACCCGCTCACGGTGCGGATACCGTGCACGACGCCGTTCGCGTCGCTGTACGAAGCGCTGGCCATTCCCGGCTACTCCGACGTGATCCCCGTGGGCTACAACCCCGCCGCCCCGGTCGGCACCGGCGCGTTCAAGCTGCAGAGCTTCACGCCCGGCACGCAGAGCACGTTCGTCCGCTACGGCGGGTACTGGCAGACCGGCCTGCCCTACCTGGACGAGGTTGTGATCACCGACTACAGCGACGCCACCAGCCAGGTCAACGCGCTGCTCGCCGGGCAGGTGGACGTGGTCAACCTGCTGTCGGCCGATGTGATCGCGGTGGTGGAGAGCCAGGGCAAGAAGATCCTGATCTCCGACGGCGGGGGCTGGAACCCGTTCACGATGCGGGTGGACGTCGCGCCGTTCAACGACGTGCGGGTGCGCCAGGCGATGCGGCTGGTCATCGACCGCCCGCAGATGATGGAGATCCTGTTCGGCGGCACAGGGACGCTCGGGAACGACGTGTTCGGCATCTGGGCTCCCGAGTACGACCACGTGCTGGGGCAGCGGCATCAGGACATCGACCAGGCCAAGTATCTGCTGAAGGCGGCCGGGCACGAGGGTCTCACGGTTCAGCTGGTCACGTCGGACATCGGCCAGGCCACGGTCCAGGCCGCCGAGGTGCTCGCGCAGCAGGCTTCAGCGGCCGGCATGCACATCAACGTCAGCAACATCACGGTCAACGACTTCTACGGCCCCGGCTACCTGAAGTGGGTGTTCGCGCAGGACTACTGGTACTACAACTTCTACCTGCCACAGGTCTCGCTCGCGACGCTGCCCACCTCCCCGTTCAACGAGACGCACTTCGACAACCCCACTTACAACAAGCTCTACCAGGAGGCGATCGCCACCGTCGACACGGCGAAGCGGCGGGAGCTCTGCTTCGAGATGCAGCGCATCGACTACGCCGACGGGGGCCTGATCATCCCGTTCTTCCCGCCGGTCATCGACGGATACGGCGCGAACGTCCACGGCCTCGTCCCGTCGAAGGCAGGGCTGTCCCTCAACGCCTACGACTTCAAGCGGCTCTGGCTGTCGTGACAGGCACCGCCGGCCGGAGCCGCCGCGCACGGAAGGATTCCCCGGCATGGCCGATGTGACGGCGCCGGCCAAGGCGGCCGGCGCGGAGCGCACGCGCAAGGCGCACCCGCTGTGGAACACGCTGTTCAAGCGGCTCGGGTTCGGCGTAATCACACTGTTCTGCGTCTCGATCCTGGTCTTCGCCGCGACGCAGATCCTGCCCGGCAACGCGGCATCCGCGGTGCTGCAGAACACCGCCACGCCGCAGCGCCTGCACGCGCTCGAGCTGCAGATGCACCTGAACCGTCCCGTGGTCGCGCAGTACTGGACCTGGCTGACCAGCCTGCTCCGCGGCAACCCGGGAACCTCGCTCGTCAGCGGCGCTTCGGTGAGTTCCCTGGTCGGCGGGCGCATCGTCAACACCGCGGTGCTGGTCCTGCTGGCGGGCGTCATCGGCACGCTGATCGGCGTGGCGCTCGGCATGCTGGCCGCGGCCCGCAGGGACAGCTGGCTGGATCACGTCCTGTCCGTCACCGCCCTCGCGGTCACGGCGCTGCCCGAGTTCGTCGTCGCCATGGCCCTGGTGATCTTCTTTGCCGCGGTGGTGTGGCATTTCTTCCCCGCGGTTTCGGTGTTCCCGCCGGGCGTGGCGCCGTGGTCCGATCCGACCCTGCTGGTGCTGCCGGTCGCCACGCTCGTCATCGTGATCGTCCCCTACACGTTCCGGATGATGCGCGCCGCGATGATCGACGCGCTGGAGAGCGATTACGTCGAGATGGCCACGCTCAAGGGGCTGTCCCGGCGGCGGGTCCTCATCTTCCACGCGCTGCCGAACGCGATCGCGCCGACCATCCAGGTGATCGGGCTCAACTTCCTGTACCTGGCCGGCGGCGTGGTGGTCGTGGAGTACGTGTTCAACTACCCGGGCCTCGGCCAGGGGCTGGTCAACGCGGTGTCCGACCGGGACATCCCGGTGATCCAGTTCATCGTGCTGCTCCTGGCCGCCTTCTACGTGGTCGTGAACATCGCAACCGACATGGTGTCGCTCGCCGCCAGCCCGCGGCGGCGGCTGCCCCGGTCCTGACGGAGGTGACGCAGTGGCTTCCACCGCGGCGCTGGAGGTTCTTCAGTCTGCCGGGCGCAGGCGCGCGCGTCGGCGGGAGTGGGCGGCAGTGCTCGGCCGGGCGGTACGCACTCCCCGCGGCGCCATCGGGCTCGGGATCGTGGGGGCCGTCGTGCTCGTGGCCGCCATCGGCCCCGCGCTGGCCCCGTATCCGGCCGACGCGTTCGTGACCAGGCCGTTCGCGAACCCGTCGCTCGGCTTCCCGCTCGGCGGGGACACGCTCGGGCGTGACGTGCTGAGCCGCACCCTGGACGGCGGCTGGGAGCTGCTGCTGATGGCGGCCGTGGCCACCCTGCTCGGCGTGGGCGTCGGCGCGGCCTGGGGGGTCACCGCGGCGTATTTCGGCGGGCGCTGGGACACCATCCTGATGCGCACCGTGGATATCGTGCTCGCGTTCCCCCAGCTTGTCTTCGCGCTCCTGCTGGTCAGCATCCTCGGGCCGAAGATCTGGCTGATTGTGCTCGCGGTGGCGATCTCGCACGCGCCGCAGGTGGCGCGGGTGACCAGGGCCGCGGCCCTGGACATCTGCGAGCGGGACTACGTCCGGGCCGCGCAGATCATCGGCATGCCCGCGCGGAAGGTGATGCGCCGGGAGGTGCTGCCGAACCTGACCTCGGTGCTCATGGTGGAGCTGGGCCTGCGGCTCACCTACTCCATCCTGGTGATCGCCGGGCTGAGCTTCCTCGGGTTCGGGCTGCAGCCGCCGGCCCCGAGCTGGGGTTACATGATCAACGAGAACCGGATTGGCCTGGTGGCCAACCCGTGGGGGGTGCTGGCGCCGGTGTTGCTCATCGCGGCCCTGACCATCGGGACGAACACGCTGACCGACGCGGTTGCCCGCGCGTCGCTCGGCGTCGGGCGCGGCGCGGATGACGCGCTGCTGCCCGGCATCACGGCGGCCGGAGCTGTGTCATGACCGCCACCCGGGCCGGCGGCGATGCCGCAGGCAGCAATGGCGACGCCGTGCTGCGGCTGGTCGTCGAGGGCCTGCAGGTGCTGCGGGCGCCGTCACGCGGCCGGGCGGCGGTCGACGTGGTGGACGAGATCTCCTTCCAGGTTCAGCCGGGCCAGGTGCTCGGCCTGGTCGGCGAGTCCGGGTCCGGCAAGACCACGATGGCGCTCGCGCTGCTCGGCCATGTCCGCCGCGGGCTGGTCATCGGCGGCGGGAAGGTCGTCGTCGACGGCCAGGACATCCTGCCGCTGTCCCCGGCGGCGCTGCAGCAGATGCGCGGCCGCCAGGTCGCGTACGTCCCGCAGGATCCCTCCAGCGCGCTGAACCCGACGCTGAAGATCGGCACCCAGCTGCGCGAGGTCCTGGCCAGCTACGAGGGCGGCGACAGCGCGCGCACCGAGCGGCTGGCCGAGATGCTCGCCGAGGTGGGCCTGTCCACCGTCCCGGGCATCCTCGACTCGTACCCGCACCAGCTGTCCGGCGGCCAGCAGCAGCGGGTCGGCCTGGCCATGGCCTTCGCCTGCCGGCCGCAGCTGATCGTGCTCGACGAGCCGACCACCGGCCTGGACGTGACCACCCAGCGCCGGGTCCTGGAGACCATCAGGGACCTGTGCCAGTCCTACCGGGTGGCCGCGGTGTACATCAGCCACGACCTGGCCGTGGTCGCCGAGATCGCCGACCACGTGGCGGTGCTGTACGCGGGCAGGCTGGCCGAGGTCGGCCCGGCGCGCGAGGTGTTCACTACCCCGGCGCACCCGTACAGCCGCCGGCTGCTGCAGGCCGTCCCGTCGCTGGAGCGCTCCCAGGTGCTGACCGGCCTGTCCGGGCAGCCGCCCCGGCCGGGCAGCAGGCCGCCGGGCTGCTTTTTCCAGCCCCGGTGCGAGTTCGCCGTCCCGGAGTGCGAGGCCGGGCAGCCGCCGCTGATCGAGGTGTCGCCGACCGGGCACGCGGCCCGGTGCCTGCGGGCCATCGAGGTCGCGGCGCTGGCCGGGACCGAGGACGGGCCCATGGCACGGCCTGCCGGCGCCGGCGTGACCGCATCCCTGCTCGACGTGCGGGACCTGTCGGCCACCTACGGCCGCAAGACCGTGCTGAGCGGCCTCACCTTCACCGTGCCTGGCCGCCAGTGCGTGGCCGTGGTCGGCATGTCCGGGTCCGGCAAGACCACGCTGGCCCGGTGCCTGGTCGGGCTGCACCCGACCTGGAACGGCGACGTCACGTTCTCCGGCAGTCCGCTCACCGCGGGCGTCCGCCGCCGGAGCGGCGACCAGCTCCGCCGGATCCAGTACGTGTCGCAGAACCCGTACCTGGCGCTGAACCCGCGCCGGACCGTGGGCCAGATCGTGGAGCAGCCGCTGGCCCACTTCGAGAAGCTGCCGGCAAGCGAGCGGTACGAGCGGGTCGTGGCGGCGCTCACGGCGGCCGCGCTCCGCGAGTCGTTCGTCGACCTGTACCCGGACCAGCTCTCCGGCGGCGAGCGGCAGCGGGTGGCCATCGCCCGGGCGCTCATCCTCGAGCCCGACCTGCTCGTCTGCGACGAGGTCACCTCGGCGCTCGACGTGTCGGTCCAGGCGGCGATCGTGGAGCTGCTGCGCAGCCTGCAGGCGGAGCGCGGCCTGTCGATGATCTTCATCACGCACAACCTGCCGCTGGTCCGCAGCATCGCCGACCAGGTCGTGGTGATGAACAACGGCAGGATCTGCGAGCGCGGCACGGTCAGCGAGGTGCTCGAGGCGCCGAAGGACGCCTACACGGCACAGCTCCTCGCCGACGTGCCGAAGATGACGGTCGCCGTCGAAGAGGGCTGATGGCCCGGGTCACGACCCCCGCCGAGAAGAGCCGGGCCGCTCCCTGGCTGCCGGGGCGGCCGATCGCCGCCCCGCTGCGGCTGCATGAGACCGCCGTCAGGCCGGAGTGGGCTGACTACAACGGCCACATGACCGAGTCCGCATACCTGCTGGTGTTCGGGGACAGCGCCGACGCGTTCTTCCGCTTCGTCGGGGTGGATGAGGCCTACCGCGCGTCGGGCCGCTCTCTGTTCACGGCCGAGACCCATCTGCGGCACCTGCGCCAGGCGCGCTGCGGCGACCGGCTGCGGCTGAGCCTGCAGGTGCTCGGCATGGACGCCAAGCGGCTGCACATCGCGCACGAGATGCGCGGCGGCCAGGACCTGGTCCTGGCAACGGCCGAGCAGCTGCTGCTGCACGTGGACACCGGAGCCGGCCGGGCCGCGCCGTTCCCGGCCGAGATCGCCGCCAGGCTCGCGGAGATCAGGTCCGCGCACGCGGCGCTGGGCATACCCGAATACGTGGGCCGCGCCATCCGGATCCCGGGCAGCTGAGCCGCTGTGGACCTCGAGCTCACCGCGGAGCAGCGGCTCATCACCGCCACCGTCCGCGACTTCGTCGAGCGCGAGCTGTACCCCCACGAGGACGAGGTCGAGCGGCTCGACGAGGTGCCGCCCGGGCTGGCCGAGAAGGTCAGGGCCAAGGCGATCGCAGCCGGGCTGTACGCGGCGAACATGCCCGCCGGCCTCGGCGGGGGAGGCCTCGACGCGGTCGGCGTCGTGCTGGCCGAGCGGGAGCTCGGCCGGGCGTCCTACGCGCTGCAGATGCTGGTCGAGCGGCCAAGCAACATCCTGCAGGCCTGCGAGGGCCAGCAGCGGGAGCGCTACCTGCTGCCGGCCATCAGGGGAGAGCGGCACGACTGCGTGGCGATGACCGAGCCCGGCGCGGGCTCGGACATCCGCTCGATGACCACCACGGCGGTGCGCGACGGCACCGACTACGTGATCACCGGCACCAAGCACTTCATCAGCCACGCCGACGTCGCCGACTTCGTGATCCTGTTCGCCGCCACCGGCGTGGAGCAGACCCCGCGCGGCCCGAAGAAGCTGATCACCGCGCTGCTCGTGGACAAGGGCACGCCGGGCCTGGAGGTCCGCCGCGGCCCGGCGTGCGTGTCGAACCGCGGCTACCACCAGTGCGAGCTGGTGTTCACCGGCTGCCGGGTGCCCGCGGCCAACCGGCTCGGCGACGAGGGCCGCGGCTTCGACCTGATGGGCCAGTGGCTCGGCGCGACCAGGCTGACCGTCGCGGCCACCAGCGTCGGCCGGGCCAGGCGGGTGCTGGACGCGACCACGGAGTGGGCGGCCCGCCGCACCCAGTTCGGCCAGCCGATCGGCCGGTTCCAGGGCATCGGGTTCCGCCTGGCCGACATGGCCACGGAGCTGGAGGCGGCGGAACTGCTCACGCTGCGCGCCGCGGCGAGGCTGGACGCCGGCACGATGACCGGCGCGGACGCGGCCATGGCCAAGCTGTACGCGTCGGAGATGCTCGGCCGGCTCACCGACGCGGCGGTGCAGACGTTCGGCGGCATGGGGCTGATGGCGGAGCTCCCCGTCGAGCGCTGGTGGCGGGACGCCCGGGTCGAGCGGATCTGGGACGGCACCAGCGAGATCCAGCGCCAGATCATCGCCCGTTCGCTGCTGCGGCCCCACGGAGCATGACATGACCATCGTGAACGGGACGGTCCGCACGGCCGTGGAAGGCCAGACGCTGGTCGTCACGCTGGACCGGCCGAAGGCCAACGCGGTCGATGTGGCGACGAGCCGCGCCCTGTACCAGGCGTTCGACCGGCTGCGCCGCGACCCGGCGCTGCGCGCCGGGATCCTGACCGGGGCCGGGGACCGGTTCTTCTGCGCCGGGTGGGACCTCAAGGCCGCCGCCGCTGGCGAGGGCGCCGACGCCGACCACGGCCCCGGCGGGTTCGCCGGGATCACCGAGTTTCTCGACATCGGCAAACCGGTCATCGCCGCGGTCAACGGGCTGGCGTTCGGCGGCGGCTTCGAGCTGGTGCTCGCCGCCGACCTGGTGGTCGCGGCGGAGCACGCCGAGTTCGCGCTCACCGAGGTGACGCTCGGCCTGGTGCCCGACGCCGGCGGCCTGCTCCGGCTGCCCGCCCGGGTGCCGCGGCCGGTCGCGGTCGAGCTGCTGCTCACCGGCAGGCGGCTGCCTGCCGCCGAGGCCGCGCGGTGGGGCCTGGTCAACCGGGTCGTCCCGGCTGCGGGGCTGATGGCCGCCGCGCGCGAGCTCGCGAGCGCCGTCTGCGCGGCCGCGCCGCTGGCGG
>JASHPR010000194.1 GCA_030038015.1 Streptosporangiaceae bacterium | reverse complement strand
ATCGAAGTCACCGCTACTGATGTCCTCCAGGGGTTGCCTGCGCCCCAGGCCTGCGTTGCTGACCAGCACGTCGACGCGCCCGAGGGCATCCTCGGCCGCCTGCACGAGCTCGGCGGGCGCCTCAGGGCGGCGCAGGTCGGCCCCGAGGGCGACGGCCTGGCCGCCGGCCGTGACAATCGCGGCGGCCAGGGACCGGGCGGGCTCAGCGTTCCCGCCGTAGCCCAGGGCGACGGCCACCCCCTCGGCGGCCAGCCTGCGCGCGAGTGCCTGCCCGATTCCGCCGCTGGCGCCGGTGATCAGTGACACCCGGCCGCTGAGTGTGCTGTCCGTCTCCACAAGCCTTGTCCTATCAGCCTCAGCCGCGATGGGCCGCGGACCGCCCTTCGGCTGCGGACCGCCCTTCGGTCGCGGATGGCTCAGCCGGGCGCCGACCCCTGCTCGGACAGTTCTACTCGCCGCCCGGTCAGGCGGCTGCGCTCGGCCGCGAATGCCATCCGGTGGCTGTCCAGCGATTCTCGCGGCCCGGTGCAGATGAGCGAGCGATCGCCAGAGGCGACGGCATCGACGAAGGCGCCGATCACGCCGAAGTCCCCGCCGCCGTGACCGCCCCCGGCAGCGGTCTGTTCCGCACCGTCCAGCGTCACCGGCTCGGCCTGCCCGGTGACGAAGTCGGTCACCGTCACCTGGTGCCCGTCGCCCTCCAGGAACCCGTGGGAACCCATGATCCGGGTGCGGCGCCGGCCGTGCGGCGTGAACGCGCTCATCGTCAGGGTCGCGGTCACCCCGCCGTCGAACTCGATCGTGACGACCTGGTGGTCGGCCACGTCGTTGTCGCAGGCGTAGACGCAGCGGCCGTACGGGCCGTCCCGCAATGCCCGCCGCACCCCGGGCTCGGTCAGGTCGGTGGTGACCACCGACAGCGGCCAGCGCCTGCGCTTCGGGTCGTCCAGGAAGCCGAGGTAGAGCCGGGTGGCCGAGTACGGGCAGGTCGGCTCCACGACACAGTCCAGGCATCGGTCAGCCGCGCCGGACGGCCGGTTCGCCGCGCTGAAGTGATGCAGCGTGCCGCGGCTGGCCGACGCGGTGATCGTGGCCACGCCGGACCGCGAGCACGCCGGGGCCGCGATCCGGTTCGCCGAACTCGGCTACCACGTGCTGCTGGAGAAGCCGATCGCGCCGACCTGGGAGGAATGCGTCGGCGTGGTCGACGCGGTGGAGAAGGCCGGCGTCATCCTGGCGGTCTGCCACGTGATGCGGTACACGGCCTACACCGAGGCGGTGCAGCGGGCCGTGGCCGGCGGCCGGCTGGGCCAGGTCATCGGCGTGGAGCACACCGAACCGGTCGGCTGGTGGCATTTCGCCCACTCGTACGTGCGCGGCAACTGGCGGCGGGCCGGCCAGTCCGGGCCCAGCCTGCTGACCAAGTGCTGCCACGACCTCGACTGGCTGCGCCACGTGGTCGGCAGGCCCGCCGTCGCCGTGTCCAGCAGCGGCGGCCTGCGTCACTTCACCGCGGCGAACCGGCCCGCCGGGGCCGCCGACCGCTGCCTGGACTGCGCGGTCGAGCCGGATTGCCCGTATTCGGCCCCCCGGCTGTACCTCGGCTTCCTTGACGAGCCGAAGCGGCGGCGCTGGCCGCTGCCGGTCCTCACCACCGACCTCACCGAGCACGGGGTACGGCAGGCGCTGCGCGACGGCCCGTACGGCCGCTGCGTCTACGCCTGCGACAACGACGTCGCCGACCACCAGGTGGTCACGATCGAGTTCGGCGGCGGGGTCACGGCCACGCTGACGATGAGCGCCTTCACCCCGTACGGCAGGCGCCGCACGAGGATCATGGGCTCCCGCGGTTTCCTCGAGGGCGATGGGCACCAGGTCACGGTGACCGACTTCGTCACCGGGCGCGCCGAGCCCGTCCCGGTGGACGGCCCCACGGAGGAGGGCGGCGGCCACGGCGGCGGGGACTTCGGGGTGATCGGCGCCTTCGCCCGCGCCGTGGCCTCCGGGGACCGCTCGCTCATCCGCACCGGCCCGCGGGAATCGCTGGACAGCCACCTGATGGCGTTCGCCGCCGAGCGCAGCAGGCTGACCGGGGCACCGGTGCGGCTGGACGGTTAGCCTACGACCCGGAGGCCGCGGAAAGCTCCAGGTCCGCGGGTTCGACCGCGGCGAGCGGGGCGCGGCCGGAGATCAGGTCGGCCGCCCGCTCGGCGATCGCTATCGTCGGCGCGTTGGTGTTGCCCCTGGGCACCGTCGGCATCACCGACGCGTCCACCACCCGCAGCCCCTCGACGCCCCTGACCCGCAGCTCCGGGTCCACCACGCTGGTGAGCCTGCTGGCTGCCAGCTTGGAGTCACCGCCCATCGCGCAGGTGCCGACCGGGTGATAGATCGTGGAGAGGTCCCGCCTGATGAAGGCCCTGATCTCGGCGTCGCTGCGGACGTCACCCCCGGGCGCGAGCTCGGCGGCGCAGATCTTCGACATGGGCCGCGCCGCCGCGAACTCCCTGGCCATCCGGATGCCGGCGACCAGGGGCTCGATGTCGGCCCCGTCCGACAGGTAGGCGGGGTCGATGAGCGGCTTGTGCCGCGGGTCGCCGCTGGCCAGCCGGATCTGGCCGCGGCTGCCCACCGCGACCAGGGCGATGAGCAGCGACAGCGCGCGGATCGCCGGGTCGGTGAGGCCGGCGTCCTGGTACGGGGCGGGCAGCGCGTGCCACTGGATGTCCGGCGCCGGGAGCGCCGGGTCCGAGCGGCTGAACCCGCCGGACTCGGCGATGTTCGTGGTCAGCGGCCCGGAGTGGGTGAGCTGCCACCTGGCCATGTTCGCCGGGCCCGCCTGCTCCCACAGCCCGCGGGACTTCGGCGTGAGCCACATCGCCGTGACCACGGGATGATCGGACAGGTTCGCACCCACCCCGGGGCTGTCGGCCAGCACCTCGATGCCGTGCGAACGCAGGTGATCGGCCGGGCCGATCCCGGACAGCATCAGCAGCTGCGGGCTGCCGATCGCCCCGGCGGCCAGGATGACCTCGGCCTCGGCGTGGACCGTCTCCGCAACACCGCGCCGCAGGTAGTGCACGCCGACGGCGTGGCCGCCGGACATCGCTATCCCGGTCACCAGGGCGTCGGTCTGGATCGTGAGGTTGGGCCGGCCGGCCGCCGGGTGCAGGTAGGCGTCGGCCGCCGAGCAGCGGCGGCCGCGGCGCTGCGTCACCTGGTAGAAGCCGACGCCGTCCTGCCTGGCCCCGTTGAAGTCGCCGTTCGCCGGCAGTCCCGCGTGCACGGCCGCCTCGACGAAGGCGCCGGCCAGCGGTGACTTGTGCCGGGGGTCGGTGACGCTGAGCGGGCCCGAGGCGCCATGGTAGGCCGAGGCGCCGCGGGAGTTGCCCTCGGCGCGCAGGAAGTACGGCAGCAGGTCGGTGTACCCCCAGCCCTCACAGCCGTACTCGTCCCGCCAGGTGTTGTAGTCGTAGCGGCTGCCGCGGATGTAGATCATCGCGTTGATCGACGACGACCCGCCAAGGGTCCTGCCCCGGGGCCAGTAGATCGAGCGTCCCGCGGCGCGCTCCTGCGGGACCGTCCGGTAGTTCCAGTCATAGGTGCTCTGGAACAGCAGGTTCAGCGCCGCGGGCATGTGTATCTGGTCGGCGTCGTCGGGCGGGCCGGCCTCGAGGAGCAGGACCCGCGTCGCGGGGTCCTCGGTGAGCCGGGCGGCGAGGACGCAGCCGGCGCTGCCCGCCCCGGCGATGACGTAGTCATACACGGCCAGCCTCCCGGTCCACGTCATGGACGGCCAGCACCGCTGGGCCACAGTCCGGACATTTGACCGATACCTTACTCATTCCCGGATCACCCGGTGCAGCTACGCCGGCCTCAGGCGGGCACAAGCGCGCCCCCGGCCCAGATCGGGCCGGGGGCGCGCTCCCCCCACATGTTCGGCCGGCTCCGGCTCCGGCGGGCCCCCGAGATCCGCCGGGCTCTGTGCGAGCTGGCCTGCGGGCCCTCAGGCCCGCCCCAGGCCTAGTTCCCCCGTTTCGGCCTGGGCCAGGGTCATCAGCTCCGGTGACCTTAACCACATCTTCGGCGTTGTTAGCCGGTCACCTTCAGGTGATCACCCTTCGTACACCTACGATGCCACATCGTGGTGTCTATGTGAATACCCCAGGTCAGGACCCTAAAACAGAAGGATGCATGTTTCTTCGCTCGATCGGCCCGATCACGCCGGGCCGCCTCCCGGGCCCGCCGTGCACCGGGTTTCGGTGCCCAGTTTCGGGCATTAGGGAACGTTCCTGGCCCTGAGGTATGCCCGATACGGTGGACGTCATGTCACGCGACCCCAGGCAAAACCCTGTCGTGCTCTCCCGCATCTACACCCGGACCGGGGATGACGGCACCACGGCGCTCGGCGATGGCAGCCGCGCGGCCAAGACCGATCCCAGGCTCGCCGCCTATGCCGACGTCGACGAGGCGAACTGCGCGATCGGGGCCGCGGTGGCCATGGGCGGGCTGCCCGCCGACATCGGCGGCCTGCTCGTCCGGCTGCAGAACGAGCTCTTCGACGTGGGCGCCGACCTGTGCAACCCGGTATCCCCGGAGTCCCAGGGCCCCGGGCAGCCCCCGCCGCTGCGGGTCGACGAGGAATACATCACCAGGCTGGAGCGGGCGTGCGACGCCTACAACGAGGGCCTGCCGGTGCTGCGGAGCTTCGTGCTGCCGGGGGGCAGCGCGGGCGCGGTGCTGCTGCACACCGCGCGAACCGTGGTCAGGCGGGCGGAGCGCAGCGCATGGGCCGCCGTGGAGGCCCACGGCCCGGCCGTGAGCCCGCTGCCGGCCAGGTACCTGAACAGGCTCTCCGACCTGCTGTTCATCCTGGCCCGGCGCGCCAACGAGCCCGGGGGGGACGTGCTCTGGCGGCCCGGCTCGCAGCGCTGACAGACCGGTTCAGATCAGGCAAATTCGATCAGGCAAATCATTCAGATCACGCGAAATCCGACAGCCGGCCTGGCGGCGCCGCCTCCAGCCAGGCCAGGAACCCAGTCAGCGCGTCCTCGCTGAGCGCGAGCTCGACCCGCCCGGCCGGGCCGCCGCCGGTGTCGCACTCCACCACCACGGTGCTGTAGCCGACGCTGGTCATCTCCGCCGGCTCGGCCGGCCGCCGTGACACGACGCTCAGCGTGTTCCTGGCAAAGACCTCGCCCGCGCGCAGCCGGAACCCGAACACCGGGTACCAGCGCAGCTCGTCAGGCTGGTACGCGGCCAGGCCGAGCCGCCAGCGCCGGTCCCTGGCCCGCCGCAGGCCACATTCGATGCTGCCGCCGCCCCGCCCGATGAGGGTCCTGCGGATCGCGATGCCCGCGGCGCCGGCCAGCACGACGACCAGCACGACGACGAGGAGCCAGCCAGCGTCCAGCGCCAGTCGCCCCCCTGCCAACCCCGGCCCTCTCCGCGCCCGCCCTCGTCAGGACCCGTCGGCGCGAGCGCCGGCGGCTCTCAGCTGCGCCCGGTAGTACCGTACATCGGCCGGCTCCTCGCCCCCGGCGGCCGCGGCCTGCGCTCTCTGCAGCGCGTCGTGGAGGGCGGCACGCACGGCCGCGATGTCCACGTCACCGCCGAGCCGCGCCTGCCGGGCAAGCACCGAGACCCGGTCGTCGGCCACCGAGAAGAAGCCGCCGCTCACCGCGGCGGTCACCTCCTCGCCCCAGGCCGTGCCTTCCTCGCCGCTTCCCGGGTGTATCCGCACCACGCTGCCCTCGGACAGGATGCCGATCACCGGGCTGTGCCCGGTCAGCACGCCGATGTCGCCCTCCTTGGTCTTGGCGATGACCATCTCGGCCGGGCCTGCCCACAGCTCGCCCTCGGGGACGACGAGCGCAACCTGCAGCGTCACCTTCTCACGACCGTTCCAGCTCCTTCGCCTTCTTCTCCACGTCCTCGATCCCGCCACACATGAAGAACGCCTGCTCGGGCACGTGGTCATACTTGCCCTCGGTGATCGCCTTGAACGAGGAGATCGTCTCGTCCAGCGGCACGAACACGCCGGGGATGCCGGTGAACTGCTCGGCCACGTACATCGGGTGGGAAAGGAACCGCTCGATGCGGCGGGCCCGCTGCACCGTGACCCGGTCCTCCTCGGACAGCTCGTCGATGCCGAGGATCGCGATGATGTCCTGGAGCTCCTTGTAGCGCTGCAGGATCCGCTGCACCTCACGGGCGACGTCGTAGTGCTCCTGGCCGATGTAGCGGGCGTCGAGCAGCCGCGAGGTGGACGCCAGCGGGTCGACCGCGGGGAAGATCCCCTTCTCGGTGATCTCCCTGGACAGCTCGGTGGTGGCGTCCAGGTGCGCGAACGTCGTCGCGGGCGCCGGGTCGGTGTAGTCGTCGGCGGGCACGAAGATCGCCTGCATCGAGGTGATCGAGTGCCCCCGCGTCGACGTGATCCGCTCCTGCAGCTGGCCCATCTCGTCCGCCAGCGTGGGCTGGTAGCCCACCGCGGATGGCATCCGGCCCAGCAGCGTGGACACCTCGGACCCCGCCTGGGTGAAGCGGAAGATGTTGTCGATGAACAGCAGCACGTCCTGCCGCTGCTCGTCGCGGAAGTACTCGGCCATGGTCAGCGCGGACAGGGCGACCCGGAGCCTGGTGCCCGGGGGCTCGTCCATCTGGCCGAACACCAGCGCGGTGTCGTTGATCACGCCCGACTCGGTCATCTCAAGGAACAGGTCGTTCCCCTCACGGGTGCGCTCGCCGACGCCGGCGAACACCGAGACGCCGCCGAAGTCCTTGGCGACCCGGCGGATCATCTCCTGGATCAGCACGGTCTTGCCCACGCCCGCCCCGCCGAACAGCCCGATCTTGCCGCCCTTCACGTACGGGGTGAGCAGGTCGAGGACCTTGATGCCGGTGACGAACATCTCCGTCCTCGGCTCGAGCTGGTCGAAAGGCGGCGGGTCCCGGTGGATCGGCCAGCGCTCCTTGACCTTCAGCGTGGAGGTCGGCACGTCCAGCGTCTCGCCCAGCAGGTTGAACACGTGGCCCTTGGTGACCTCACCGACCGGCACCGAGATCGGCCCGCCGGTGTCGGTGACCTCGGCGCCGCGCACCATGCCGTCGGTCTGCTGCATGGCGATCGTCCGCACCGTGTTGTCGCCGATGTGCTGCTCGACCTCCAGCGTCACCGTCCTCGTGACGTCCTTCACGGTCACGTCGACGGTCAGGGCGTTGTAGATCTCGGGCATCTGCTCGGTGGCGAACTCGACGTCCACCACCGGCCCGGTCACGCGGGCCACCCGCCCGGTGCCTGGCCCGCGCTCGGCGCTCGTGGCGGGGGTCTGCTCGGTTGCGGTCATCCTCTGCTCCCTGCGACGCTCTCGGCCAGCGCGTTGGCGCCGCCGACGATCTCGGCGATTTCCTGGGTGATCTCGGCCTGCCGTGCCTTGTTGGCCTCGAGGGTGAGGCTGTCGATCAGCTCGTTGGCGTTGTCGGTCGCGGACTGCATGGCCCTGCGCCGCGCGGCAATCTCCGCGGCCGCGGCGTCAAGCAGGGCCTGGAAGATCCGGCTCTCGACGTACCAGGGCAGCAGCGCGTCGAGGACCTCCTGCGCCGACGGCTCGAACTCGAAGATCGGCAGCGGCCCGGTGGGCGGCTGCTCGGTCGTCTCCTCGATCTCCAGCGGCAGCAGCCGGCGCGCCACCGGGCGCTGCGTCAGCATCGACACGAACTCGTTGTAGACGAGGTAGATCTCGTCCACCCCGCCGTTCCCGGCGGGCGCGGCGAATGCCTCGAGCAGCGCCGCGGTGATCGCCGCCGCGTTCGCGTGAGACGGGGTCTCGGAAAACCCGCTCCACTGGCCCGCGACGTGCAGGTCCCTGAAGCTGTGCCAGGCGATGCCCTTGCGCCCGGAGACGAACGGGACGGGGGTCACGCCGCGCCCCTCGAGCATCGCCTCCAGGCCCTGCGCCTCGCGCAGCACGACCGCGTTGTACCCGCCGGCGAACCCCCGGTCGCTGGTCAGGATCAGCACCGCCGACCTCCTCGGGTCGGGGGAGGGCCGGGTGAGCGGGTGGTCGACGTCGGCCGACCGGCTGACCACGGCGGTCACCGCGCGGGTGAGCTCGCGGTCGTACGGCCGGGCGTCGCGGACCCGCTGCTGGGCCCTGATGATCCGGGACGAGGCGATGAGCTCCTGCGCGCGAGTGATCTTGGCGGTGGACTGCACCGTGCGGATCCGCCGCCTGATCGCGCGAAGCTGTGCTGCCATGCGCTGACCTGCCTACCCCTGCTTGTCCGGCGGCGGTACAACCCGGCGGATCTTCGCCTGGTTGACGTCGCCCTCGTCGGCGGGCTCCGCGGGCTCCTCCTTCACCAGCAGCTGCCCGCCGGTGACCTCGAAGCCGCGGCGGAAGTCCTCGATCGCGTCCTTGAGCGCGGTGACCGTGTCTTCGGACAGCTCGCCGGTCTCCCTGATCGCCTTGTAGATGCCCGCATGCTCCCGCTGCACGAAGTTGAGGAACTCCGCCTCGAACCGCCGCACGTCTTCCAGCGGCACGTCGTCGATCTGGCCGGTAGTGCCCATCCACACCGACAAGATCTCCCGCTCCACCGGGTACGGGCTGTACTGCGGCTGCTTGAGCAGCTCGACCAGCCGCGCACCGCGGTCCAGCTGGGCCCGCGACGCCGCGTCCAGGTCCGAGGCGAACGAGGCGAACGCCTCCAGGTCGCGGTACTGCGACAGCGCGAGCTTCAGCGTGCCCGCCACCTTCTTCATGCCCTTGACCTGTGCGTTGCCGCCGACCCTGGACACCGAGCGGCCGACGTTGATGGCGGGCCGCACGCCGGAGTTGAACAGGTCGGCCTCGAGGTAGATCTGGCCGTCCGTGATCGAGATCACGTTCGTCGGGATATAGGCGGAGATGTCGTTGGCCTTTGTCTCGACGACGGGAAGCCCGGTCAGCGACCCCCCGCCGAGGTCGTCGGACAGCTTGGCGCAGCGTTCGAGCAGCCGGGAGTGCAGGTAGAAGACGTCACCGGGGTAGGCCTCGCGGCCCGGCGGCCGGCGCAGCAGCAGCGAGATCGCCCGGTAGGCCTCCGCCTGCTTGCTCAGGTCATCGAAGATGATCAGTGCGTGCTTGCCGTCGTACATCCAGTGCTGGCCGATCGCCGAGCCGGTGTACGGGGCGATGTACTTGAACCCGGACGGGTCGGACGCGGGAGACGCCACGATGGTCGTGAACTCCATCGCGCCGTTGTCCTCCAGCGCCTGCCGCACCTGCGCGATCGTGGACGCCTTCTGGCCGATCGCCACGTAGATGCAGCGGACCTGGCGCTTCGGGTCCCCGGACGCCCAGTTCTCCTTCTGGTTGAGGATCGTGTCGATGCCGATCGCGGTCTTGCCGGTCTGCCGGTCGCCGAGGATCAGCTGCCGCTGCCCGCGGCCGATCGCGGTCATCGCGTCGATGGCCTTGATGCCGGTCTGCAGCGGCTCCTTCACCGGCTGCCGCTGCACCACGCTGGGCGCCTGGATCTCGAGCGCCCGGGGCTTGGTGTTCTCGATCGGCCCCAGGCCGTCCAGGGGCTGGCCGAGCGGGTCGACCACGCGCCCGAGGAAGGCGTCGCCCACCGGGACCGACAGCACCTCGCCGGTGCGCCTGACCTGCTGGCCCTCCTCGATCCTGCTGTAGTCGCCGAGGATCACCACGCCCACATCGCGCACGTCGAGGTTCAGCGCCAGGCCCCGGGTGCCGTCCTCGAACTCGAGCAGCTCGTTGGCCATGACCGAGGGCAGCCCCTCGACGTGGGCGATGCCGTCGCCGCACTCGGCGACCATGCCGATCTCCTCGGTCGCCGCGGCGGCCGGCTCATAGGACTCCACGAACCGCGCCAGCGCTTCCCGGATCTCCTCCGGCCGGATTGTCAGCTCCGCCATTGTCCTCGTGTCTCTCTCTTCCGGATCCCTTGCTGGTGCCGGTCGCGGTCAGGAGGCCAGCCTGCGCCGCAGCCCGGCGATCCTGCTCGCCATGGTGCCGTCGATGAGCTCGCCCGCGATCTCGACGGATACGCCGCCGATGACCTTGGGGTCGAGCACGATATTCAGGTGTACGTCGCGGCCGTACGCGGCGGCCAGGGCCGCCGCCAGCCGGCCGCGCTGGCTGTCGGTGAGCGGGACGGCCACGTGCACCTCGGCCAGCAGGCGCTTCCGCCGTTCGGCGGCGAGCATGGCGTACTCTTCCAGGCTCGCATCCAGGGTACGTGCCCTGGAGAACACCGCCGCCTGCGTGACCAGCCGCATCGTCGGCTGGCTCACCTTGCCGCGCAGCAGCGCCTCGAGCAGGCCGCGCTTGCGGTCGGCGGGGAAGAACGGGCTGGACAGGGCCGCCCGGAGGCCCGGGTCGGCGTTCACCACCCGGCCGAACCTGAACAGCTCGTCCTCGAGCTCATCGAGCTTCCCGTCACGCTCCGCCACCTCGACGACGGCCAGCACTGCGAGCTGCTCGGCCGCCTGGGACAAGTCGGCCGGCTCCGACCAGCGCTCGGTCGCCAGGTAGCTCACCAGCTCCAGCGTCGCCGGAGCGACCTTCCCGCCGAGCAGCTCCTGGGCCAGGGCCGTCTTGGCCTGGGCCGGCCTGGTCGGGTCGGACAGCGCCCGGCGCAGCGCGGGCTGGGCGTCCAGCAGGCCGGTCACCGAGAACAGCTCGTCGCCGAGGCGGCCGGGGTCGGCACCGCCGGCGAGCACGTCGGCGAGGCGCTCCTTGGCCAGGATGAGCGATTCCCGGCTCGCCCCCATCATCGGGCGGCCTCCGCCTCCGCGGCGCTTGACTGCTCCTCGAGCTGCGCGAGGAACCTGTCCACGATCCGGCGCTGCCTGGCCTCATCCTCCAGCGACTCACCGACCACCCGGCTGGCGAGCTCTACCGAGAGGGCCCCGATCTCGGATCGCAGCGAGACGAGCGCCTGCTTCTTGTCCGCCTCGATCTGGGCCTCCGCGGCGGCCGTCAGCCTGGCGTACTCGGCCTGGCCCTGCTGCCGCATCTCGGCGATGATCTGCGCCCCCTGCTCCCTGGCCTCCTCGCGCAGCCGCGCCGCCTCATGCCTGGCCTCGGCGAGCTGGGCCCGGTACTGCTCGAGCAGCCTGGCCGCCTCGGCCTGCGCCTCCTCGGCCCGCTTCAGGCCGCCCTCGATCTGGTCGGTCCGCTCCTCGAGCGTGCGCTGGATCCTGGGCAGCAGGATCTTCGCGAGCACCCCGAACACGATGAAGAACCCGATGAGGCCCGTGATCAGCTCGGTCAGGTTCGGGACCAGCGGGTTCTGGGTCCCGCTCTGCGCCAGGTACAACATGGCGGATACCCTCTCGGACTTCGGTTAACCGGTGATGAAGAACGGTACGGCGATGCCGATCAGCGCCAGCGCCTCGGCAAGCGCGAAGCCGATCCACATGTAGGTCTGGATCCGGCCGGACGCCTCGGGCTGGCGGGCCATCGCCTCGATGGCGTGACCGAACACCAGGCCGATGCCCACGCCGGGCCCGATGGCCGCGAGGCCATAGGTGAGGGCGCCCAGGTCCTTGATGGTGATGGTCGACGAGGTGGACCCCGCCGCCACGTAGAGCAGGTGATGCACCAGCAGATGCATGTGTCGGTTTCCTTTTCTCCGGCCCGGCGCCACTGCGCGCCGGGTCTGGCTTGCGGTGGCCGGTCAGTGCGCTGGCGCCAGCGCATCCGATATGTAGAACGCGGTCAGCGTGGTGAAGATGAAGGCCTGCAGCAGCGTGATCAGCACCTCGAGCCCGAAGACGAGCAGGAACACGATGAGCGAGGTCGCCGCGAACAGCAGGCCGATGGACAGGCTGGCCAGGTACCAGGCGGCGAGGGAGAACACGAGCAGCAGCAGGTGCCCGGACAGCATGTTGGCCATCAGCCGGATGGACAGCGTGAACGGCCGCACCAGGATGTTCGAGAACAGCTCGATCGGGCTGAGCAGCGGCAGGATCCACCACGGCGCCCCGGAGGGGACCGCCATGTTCTTGAAGTAGCCGATCGGCCCCTGATGCCGGATGCCGACCGATATGTAGGTGACCCAGACGACCAGCGTCAGGCTGACCGGGAACGCGTACTTCGACGTGGCCGGGAACTGGAAGACCGGGATCAGCTCGAAGATGTTCATGAAGTAGATGAAGAAGAATAGCGACACCAGGAACGGGAGGTACCTGTCGCCCCTGCTGCCCAGCTGCGGCCGCAGGATCTGGTCGCGCACCCACAGGATTACCAGTTCGCCGACGTTCTGCACGCCGCGCGGCACCAGCTTGGGCCTGCGGAACGCTATGGCGAAGAAGACCAGCACGATGGCCGCGGAGAGCAGCATGATCAGTATCGGCTTCGTGAACTGGAACGGGCCGATCGTGAATATCGGCTTGAAGTAGAAGTCCTCGAGCGACGGGGCCGGGTAGCCGCATCCGCTGAACAGGTGGCTGTTGGCAATTGTGCAGTGCTTGGCCGCCGTCATCGCTAGGACGTCACTCACTGTGAGCTCCTTCGGCTGCCGCGCCGGCCGCACGGCCCAATCCCCCTGGGCGCGGCGTTTCCTCGCAGCCCGTCAGGAACGAGTGAAGCGGAAGACGACGAGGGCGAGTGCCAGCCCCATGCCGAGCAGCAGCCCAATCGGGAAGAAGGCGGCGATGTGCGTCCACCGGCCGATCAGCCAGCCGGCGCCGCCGTAGAGCGCCATCCCCCCGATCAGGTAGCTGACGACCGCCCAGCCGGTGCCCTCCCGCGGTGCCTGCGGCTCGTGCTTGCTGCCGGAATTCGTGCTCATCATCGCCACGCCAAGCCTGAAAGACCGCAGCCCTGGCCGTGGGCCGCGGTTCGCCGTCCAGATCCAGAGTCCGCCGCACCGGTCACCGTTCCCCGTCCGGCTCGACGTACAGCATCTTGAGCCGCATGGACCAGACCACCTGCGCTGCGGTGTAGGCGAGGATGCAGGCGAGCGCGGTCAGCCCGAACGCCTTCGGATTGAACGCGGTGGTCCCCTGGAACTGACCGACGAAGATGAGCAAGAGAAGGATCTTGACGATGTAGGTGCCGACCGCGGTCGCCATCATCGCCTGCGGGCTCACCCGGGCCGCGCGCGCGACGGCGATGACGCTGATCCCGAAGAACAGCGCGACCACCGCCACGCCGATCAGGGCACCGATCAGCCCCTTGCTGCCACCGAGAACGGCGAAGAGCACGGCCATGATCACGGCGGCGACAGCTGCCGTTGCAGCCGAGCGCCGGGCGATCCGGGCATACTGCGCCACCATCTAATAAGGCTCCGGTAGAACTCGTCCGAAACTTCCTGACCCCTGCGGACCCACCGGTGCCCAGGTGGCACCTCGCCGCGATACCGCTGGGCGGCGCGGCCGCGTCGCCAGGTGAGCGCAACGTATCACGGATCTCTCACTCACCTTCGAGTGGGTGCTCGTGAAAGATATCACAAGCTCTCAGGCGATGGACTCACCGGGTCACCTACCGTGACGAAAGTAACCGGCGGCCGCGGCCCAGTGGCCATGGCACGCCGGCCAGGCCGGTCAGGCGGGTCCCAGTCACCGTGGGGAGTCGGCCAGGGGGCCGGTCAGCGCGGGCGTGCCGGAACGCCGGAAGCCGCGCGATGCCCGTCGTCCACCGCGTGCCGCGGCCCGCCGGGCGCGTACCCGCCGGGCAGGCTAG
>JASHPR010000002.1 GCA_030038015.1 Streptosporangiaceae bacterium | reverse complement strand
GCCGGGTGATGCGGCGGATGCGGGATCAGGCGGCGCGGGCGGATCCGCTGGCGGCGCTGACCGGGCAGGAGCGGAAGATCCTGGAGCTGATCGGGGAGGGGCTGACGAACCGGCAGATCGGGGAGCGGATGTTCCTGGCGGAGAAGACGGTGAAGAATTACGTGTCGGCGCTGTTCGCCAAGCTGGGGATGGAGCGGCGGACCCAGGCGGCGGCGTATGCGGCGCGGGTGTTTGAGGATTCCGCCGGGGGCGACCACCCGGCCCACTGAGCAGCCCCGGCCGGTGCGCAGGCGGGCCTCATGCCTTGACGCGGATCCGGCGTCCGGTCATCTCGGTGATGGCGATCCGGATGTAGGTGTTCCGGTCACCCCCTGCCCAGGGCTCGATGCCGAGGGAGCGGACCGTCTCGAGTTCGGCGGGCGTGATTACCAGGTGCGCCTGGCCGCTGGCCAGCACGCTCCACCCCTCGGCCAGGGCCTCGTCCAGATGGTCGACCTCGAAGGAGACGTGTGACTGCCCGGCGTGGGCGGCCAGGCTGGTGCTCCCGCTGGTGCGGACCACGATGTCGTCGTCCAGAACGGCATAGTTCACCGGGACCGCCACGGGCCCGCGGGGTTCGCTGAACACCAGCCGGCCCACACCCGAGGCGCCGAGGTAGCCCCGGCACTGCGCTGGGCCCAGCGTCTCAGGGGCCGGGCGCTCGGCCGTTGGCTGCGGGCCCGGGCCGGCGCCGGCCAGCGCGCTGGCGCTCGTGCCCAGGGCGTCGGCCAGCCGGGCCAGCGCTGACGGGGTCGGGTTGGGCGCCGGGCTGGTCTCCAGGTACGCCAGGTAGGCCGGCGCCATGCCGGCCCGGGTGGCGGCCTCCTCCCGGCTGAGCCCGGCATGATGACGATGCTCCAGGATCCGCCTGCCCAGGTCGGTCCCGCCGTGTTCGGTGATGTAGGTGTTCATCGTCGCCCCCTCCGATCGTTTCCCCCGGGTCCGGGGACGGTCAGGTCCTGGCTGGCGCCGCACCGGAACCCGTGCCCGCGGTGAGCTTGCCGATGACCGCAACCGCGCCGTCCACGCCCGACGCCAGCCGCTCGGCCACCGGGATCAGGTCAGGCCTGGGCACGGTGCCTGACAGGATCACCACGCCGTCCCTGGCCGTCACCTCGACGCTCCCGGCCTGAGCCGGCAAGATCGCGGCCAGCGCGCCGCGCACCTCATCCGCGATATCCCCGTCCGGGCGCAGGAACACGCTGAGCAGGTCCCGCCGGCTGACGATCCCGATGAGCTTCCCGGACGTGTCCACCACGGGCAGCCGCCTGATCCGGCGCCCGTTCATCAGCCGGGCCGCCGCGCCGACCGGGGCATCCGGGTAGATGGTGATGGCTGGCGAGGTCATCAGCTCAGCCGCGCACCTGGCTTTCGCCTGGGCACGCTGCCTGCGGGTACGGAGCGGCAGTCCCGCGGCGAGCCTGCTGAACCCGCGCTCCTGCTTGCGCAGCACGTCGGCCTCGGACACCATGCCGACCACCCGGCCGTCATCGGTCACCACGGGCACGGCGTCGAGTTTCCGCTCCGAGAGAACCCTGGCGACCTGCTTGTACGGCGCCGAACCGGTGACCGAGACCACGTCCGTGGTCATCACGTCGCTGACCCGCCAGCGCCCGGTGCGGTGCCGCCGGTACGGCGCCCCGGCGTCGCCCTCGCGGCCGTCCGCGGCCTCGGCGGACTCCAGCGCCCGGTCCACCTGCGCCGCGGTCCCGTCTCCGTGGATGGCCTGGTAGTACGCGGCCCCGAGCTGGTGGAGCATCGCATCGAAGTACTCGTCACGGCGGCTCATGGTCTGCCCCCCTTCCCTCTGGGGCCGGGAGCCTCCAACCTCATCATCCTCATCGGCCATGACGATTCGCTGCAGGGCCCAACGGCCCGGCATCCAGGACGTTTGTCCCCGGCCGCGCGGCGGCCTGCGGGGTTACCGGGCCGGCGCCGGGGGCCATCGGTCAGGGCGGTGGCAGAACGTGGATCACCGCGCCCGCCTCCGCCAGGGTGGCCCGGCAGGAACGGTAGTGCCGGCCGCAGAGCAGCAGGTCAACCGGGCGGGACCGGCCAGGAGGCGGCGGGAAAACCGCGACGACGGTGGGCCTGGCTGAGCAGCAGCATGCTCGCTCGGCCTGGGCAAGCGTGGGCACCCAGCTGGCCGGGCCGTCTGCTGGTCCCTGTCCCGGGTGGTCCAGCGGGGCCGGCGGTGTCTTGCGTCCTGCTACGGACGGGGGCCTTGTAAACATGTAATAAGGCTTGCACGGCGCCCTGCTGCCCGGCAGGGACCTTCCTCGGCAGGGCAAAGGCCGAAAGGCCCGCCTTTTCCCGCTGCTGGCGGGCCCCCGGCCGTACGTTCTGGCCGGTGGCCCGCGAACCGGGCGCTGGCTTAAGATCGATTGGTCAAGCAGTCGGCGAGCCTGTGGGTGGCGTATGGAGCCAGGTCGGGGCGGGCCCGTGGTGCCGCAGCTTCGCCTTGACGACCTGCTGGCGGAGCTTCAGGTCCGGCTGGCGGCTGTGGTCAACACGCGGGACCGGATGCACGCGCTGCTCGAGGCGGTTGTCGCGGTGGGCAGCAACCTTGAGCTGGAGGTGGTGCTGCGGCAGATCGTGCAAGCCGCGGTCACGCTGGTGAGTGCCCGGTACGGGGCGCTGGGCGTGATCGGCGAGGGCGGCCGGCTGGCCGAGTTTATCCCGGTTGGCCTGGATGAGGAGCAGATCGCCCAGATTCACCACTGGCCAGAGGGCCGCGGCCTGCTCGGTGAGCTGATCACGAACCCGCGGCCGCTGCGGCTGGCCGACATGTCCAGGCACCCGCGCTCGCTCGGGTTCCCGGAGGGACACCCGCCGATGAGGACGTTCCTCGGGGCGCCGGTGCGGATCCGCGACGAGGTGTTCGGCAACCTCTACCTGACCGAGAAGGAAGGCGGCGGCGAGTTCGACGACGAGGATGAGGCGATCATTGTCGCGCTGGGCGCCGCGGCCGGGGTGGCGATCGGGAACGCGCGGCTGTACCAGGAGGCGCGGCGCCAGCAGCAGTGGCTGCGGGCCAGCGGCGAGGTGACGGAGCGGCTGCTGTCGGGGGCCGGCTCCGGCGAGGTGCTGGCCCTGGTGACCGGGCACGCGCTGGAGATATCCGGCGCCGACCTGGTCGTGCTGGCGCTGCCTGCGGGCAGCGGCCACCTGGTGATCGAGCACGCGGCCGGCGAGGGCGCGGAGGCGGCGATCGGCCTCGTCCTGCCGGCAGCCGGGTCGGTGTCCGGCCTGGTGCAGACCACCGGCAAGGCGATGACCCTGGACGACTTCAGCGCGGACGAGCGGGTGGCGCCGGCGGCGCGGGATCTCCTGGGCCTGGGCCCGGCGGTGGTGGTGCCGCTCGGCGCCCCGGGTAACGTGCGCGGGATCCTGACCGCGGGCCGCCGCCGTGGGTCGATGCCCATGGCCGCGGCCGCGGTGGAGATGCTGGTGAGCTTTGCCGCGCAGGCGGCCGTGGGCCTGGAACTCGCCGCGCACCGCGCGGACGCACAGCGGCTGGCGGTGTTCGAGGACCGCGACCGGATCGCCCGCGACCTGCACGACCTGGTGATCCAGCGGCTGTATGCCACCGGCATGTCCCTGGAGGGGGTGTCGGCGCGGCTGGGCGACTCGGAGAACGGGCGGCGCATCACCAGCGCGGTCGACGCCCTGGACGAGACCATACGGGAGATCCGGTCCGCCATCTTCTCCCTGCACGCCCGGCCCCCCAGTGATTCCGGCACCCTGCGCGGCAGGATCCTCGAGGTTACCGCCGAGGCCGCCACGTCGCTCGGGTTCTCCCCCGAGCTGCGGATGTCCGGCCCCATCGACGCCGTCCCCGATGACGTCGCCGACCACCTGCTGAGCGCGCTGCGCGAGGCCCTGTCGAACACCGCCAGGCATGCCCACGCCAGCAAGGCCCAGGTGACCGTCGACGCCGGCCCCGACCTGACCCTGGTCGTCCGCGACGACGGCACCGGGATCCAGCGGGCCGGGCGCCGCAGCGGGCTGGCGAACCTCGCCGAGCGCGCCGACATGCTCGGCGGGGCCATGAGTGTCGAGAGCGCCGACGGGGGCGGCACCCGGCTGGAATGGCGGGTGCCGCTGCAAGGCCCCGGCGAAGGGGAGGATGGCGGCCGGTCACGAGCGGCGCACGCCAGGGCCGGCGAGTAGGCCGGCGCGGTCCTGATGCGGGCCCGGCTGGCTGGGGATGCCGTGGCCCGGAGTGTCGGCAAACGGGATTTTCAGCGCAAGCCTTGTCCCGCTGGGGAGGGGCTCGATGTCAAGCCTGATACCGGAATGTGCTGCCCTGTCCCGGATGCCGGAGAAATCCGGGCCGGCTTCGCCGGCGCCGGTGCCCGGCGGCGGCTCCGTCTCGACCACCGTGACGCACGAGTCGTCGCTGGCGGTGATCGCGATGCGGGCAGCGGCCGAATGCCGCCCGAGCAGGTCCAGGGTCTCCCGCAGCACGTCGAGCAGCTGGATGCGGGCACCAGGCTGCAGCGCCCCGTCGACGGGACCGGCGAAGCTCAGCTCGGGTGCCGACGGGAGGCCGGCGCACAGGTGCAGGACTTCACGCCGGAGCCCGCGGTCATGGAGGCGGCGCTCGAAGCCATAGACGCTGTCCCGGAGGATCCGGACGACCCGGTCAAGCTCTTCGACGGTGGCCCCGACGCGGCTGCGGACCTCCGGTTCGTCCGTCAGCGTCGCCACGCCCTGCAAGCTCAGCCCTGCCGCGAAGATCCGCTGGATGACCTTGTCCTTGATCTCGGCCGCGATGCGGTCCCTGTCCTCCATGACGGAGAGCTCCCGCAGCCTGGCCTGCAGCCGCTCCCGCTCCTCCTGTGAGCGGCGGATCCGGTCCCGCAGCCCGTGGGCGGCAACGGAGATGAGCGCACCGAGCGACGCCCACAGCAACACCCGGCGGGCGATGACCGAACCGGGAACGGCCACCGGCGTCAGCGAGGTGATCACCATGGTGACCACGATCGCGGCCACGACGCACGCAGATTCCCAGCGGCGATGAAACAGCGCGGTCCAGACCAGCGGGATCAGGACGGCGGTGCCCGCGCCCGAGGTCGGGCCCGTGGCCAGGATCAGCGCCAGAACCGAGCCGGTGTACAGCAGCGGCACCATGACCGGCATCCACGCCGGGAGCCGTGACCACGGGAGCAGGAAGGCGGCCGCCGTCGCCAGCAGCAGGACAAGGCTGGCGGCGGCCGCGGGCGGCGACCTGATCCCCGGCGGGAGTGCCAGGCTCGCCTCGGCCAGCATCGCGACGATGGCAAACGGGGCCACCCTGGCGAGGAGCCCGGGCCTGTCAAACGGGGAGCTGGCATCGCCGCCCGGAGCGGGTGGCATGCGCGCCGGCGCTGACGGCTCGGGTTCGGGTGTCATGGCGCCCTCTGATGCCGCATCCCCGCGGCGGGACTCGCTACCGAAGGAAGCTGTGGGCCGGGCCACGCGCCTGTGCCCTTGCGGGCGCAACCCCGCGCCGCACCGGTTCGTTCTCACGCTACGCCTGCCCGCCGCCCCTGCATAGCGGGAGGTGGCAGGCTTCCCGGGCGCCGCGGGCACCGGCCGGTGCCTGGCGGGAATGCCGGATGCGCCGGGCGGTGTTGTCGTGCTTAGCTGGATATGCGAGGAGATGCACCATGACCAGCCAGCTGGCAGAACGCCAGACCGCAGCGGCGCCGCCGCGAGGCCGCGGCCGGGGGCCCGGGGGCCAGCCGGCCGGGTTACCGGTGCGCGCCGGCCGCTGCCCCGTGCCGGGGTGCGGCGAGGAGATCGACCAGACCCGCCTGATGTGCCGCCGTGACTGGTACCTGGTGCCCAGGAAGCTGAGGGACCTGGTGTGGCGGACGTGGCGATCCGGGCAGCGAGCAGGCAGCCGCGAGCACCAGCAGGCCGTGCTGGCGGCCATCGCCGCCTGCCAGGTGGCCCGGCTGCCCGGCTGGCGGCGGCGGCTTGTCCGGATGCGGCTGCTGCCCGCGCCGCGCCCGGAACCGCGAGGGTGACATTTCCTGCATTCCGGTCTGATAAGTACATAGCGCTTGAGGGGGCAGCGGAGTGTGTGCAGTGCCGCTGCCGCTGGCCACCGGTAGCGATCGCGCAGCTTACACGCGGTGATATTGAAGGAAACCGTCAGAAGTGTGCCGTACTGTTGCGGTCATCAGCGGGCGGGGAGGAGAAGTGTCATGGCCACCCAATCAGGGGAAGAGCGAACTACCACGGCGGTCCCTGGCGGGCGGGGCCGCGGTCCATGCGGCAGGCTGGCTGGGTTACCGCGTTCTGGCCGCCCGGGCCGGTGCCCGGTTCCCGGCTGCCGTGATCAGATCGACCCGTCGCGGCTGATGTGCCGCACACACTGGTACCTGGTCCCCAAGCAGATCCGCGACCAGGTGTGGGCCACGTGGCGATCCGGCCGGGGGGCGCACAGCGCCGAGTACCTGGAGACGGTGCGCATGGCCATCGGCGCCTGCCAGCCCAAGGCCTGCGCGGCCATCACCTAGCCCCGCCCGGACCCGGCGCGTCAGGACCTGGCCCCGACCGCGCCGCGCAGGAGCTCAACGAACTGGCGGACCCGCAGGTCGCGCGCTGGCGCGGGCTGTGTGGCCGACCCGAACAGGCCAGGGTCGAGTTCCTCGGTGACGATCGCGTCCTGGCAGCGGTCCATCAGCCAGTCGACCAGGGACACGATCATCTTCATGTCGATGTCGGTGCGGACCTCGCCGCGCTCGATGCCGAATTGCACGAACGCCTGGGTGCCGTAAGGGTCCTCGCGCAGCAGGAACTGGGTGATCTCCCGCCGCAGCTGCAGGCTGGAGCAGTAGTTGCCGATGAGGGTCACCCGGTACGGCAGCCAGTCCTCGTGGACCAGGCGCGGCGTGCGGGAGATCCAGTAGCCGATGACCGCGAAGAAGCCATCGCCGAGCACCTCGGGCGGGGCGTCCAGGTAGCGGCTGAACGAGCGCGCCGCGGCCTGGTAGGCGGCCAGGAACAGCCCGGCCTTGCTGCCGAAATAGCCGAATACCGCGCCCTTGGCGACGCCCGCCTCCCTGGCGATCTCCTCGATCCGCACGCCCTCGTAACCGCGCTCGGCGAAGTGGCGCAGGGCCACACCGAGGATCCGTTGCTGCCTGGCACGCTGCCGCGCCGCCGCCCGTACCGGGGCGGCGGGCGCCACGGGGGTACGGCCAGCGCGGGCCAGAGTCTGACCAGAAGTCATAGACCGTCTCAGAGTTCAGCGCACTGGGATGTATATTGACATGCTCAGAGCGTCAATCATACTTGTCATCACGCCGCACAGTTAGATGACCGGAAGTCAGAATGCTGACCGCAACGCAGGCACGCACGCGCTGGGACGCCGTCGTGGTCGGCGCCGGGCACAACGGCCTCACCGCCGGTGCGGTGCTCGCCCGAGCAGGCCTGGCCACGCTGGTGCTCGAGCGCCGCGACGTGCCGGGCGGCTGCTGCGTCACCGAGGAGATCGCGCCCGGCTGCCGCGCGTCGACCACCTCGTACATCGCGTCGATGCTGCGGCCCGAGGTGATCGGCGAGCTGCGCCTGGGCCGCCACGGGCTGCGCAGCTGCGCACCGGGCACCGCCTGGTCTACCGGGTCGCCGCGAACTGGAAGGTGATCCTGGAGAACTGCAACGAGTGCTACCACTGCGGCCCGGTTCACCCCGAGCTGTGCGCGCTCGTGCCCGCGTTTGCCCGCGGCGGCGGCGATCTCGACTGGGACGCGGGCATCCCGCACCGCGATGGCGCCTGGACCTTCACGGTGACCGGGACGACCAGCCGCGCGCCGTTCCCCGGGCTCTCCGGGAAAGCCAGAACGCGACACCACGGCGAACTCGTGCTGCCCAACCTCATGCTCAGCCTGTCCGCCGACCACGTGGCGGCGTTCACGGTGTGGCCGCATGACGCCGGGCACACCACGGTGGTCTGCGACTTCCTGTTCCACCCGGACGAGATCGGCCGTGACGGCTTCGACCCGGGAGACGCCGTAGCGTTCTGGGATCTCGTCAACAGGCAGGACTGGTCGATCTGCGAGCAGGTGCAGGATGGCATGCGGTCGCGCATGTTCACGACCGGCTACCTGGCCCCGATGGAGCAGCCCAGCGCCGACGTGGGGCGCTACGTGTCAGCCCGGCTCCCAGCGGGCCAGATTCCAGACCATTGATCATTTCGGCCTGGGGACATATCGTTTCTCGCAACCCCATTCCACGCGGGGCAGCCCCGGCAGCCGGCGGGAGGTAAACAGATGAGCGAGACCCGTGGCCAGGCCGGGTACCCGGCAACCGCGCCGGGCCACATCACCGATCACGGGCTGAAGCGCAACCTGCACGTCTGGGAGGCGATCGGCCTGTCGGTCGGCGCGATGTCCCCGGCGCTGGCCATGTCGTTCTCTGGTCCCGGGGTGGCCGCCCTTGTCGGCCGCGGGGCCGCGCTGTCGTTCGTGTTCGCGGGCGTGACCTGCTGCCTCATCGGGTACGGGTACATGCTGCTGACCCGGAAGTACAACCACGCCGGGTCGGTCTACGGCTTCGTCGGCGCCTCGCTCGGGCCGCGGCTCGGGGTGTTCTCCGGCTGGGCGATGTGCCTGATGTACTTCGTGTTCGTGCCCGCGTCGGCCGCCGCGTCCGGCTACTTCCTGGCCGGCGTGCTGCAGGACATCGGGTGGTGGAAGGGCGCCGACTGGATCTGGCTGGCGCTGCCCATCACGGTGATCATCTGGGCGTTCTGCGCCGGGGTGATCAAGCGGTCCACCCGGGCGCTGCTCTACATCGAGTCCGTGACCGTCACGCTGATCATCGCGCTGATGGTGGTCGTCGTGGTGAAGGTCGGGCAGGGCCACGGGCTGAACGGCGGCACCCTGACCGGCAGCATCTTCACCCTCCCGTCCGGGGTGAACGTGCACGCCCTGCTGCTCGGGTCGGTGTTCGGCTTCCTGGCGTTCGCCGGGTTCGAGGGCGCGGGGGCGCTGGGCGAGGAGGCCCAGAACCCGCAGAAGGCCATCCCCCGGGCGATCGGCTCCTCGGTGGTCGCGCTGGCCGTGTTCTACATCGCGTGCATCGCCGTGCAGTCGCTCGGGTTCGGCGCGACCGCGAAGGGCTCGGCCGCGTTCGCCGGCTCGGGCGGCCCGCTGTTCCAGCTCGCCGATGTGTACGTGGGCGGGGCGATGCGCGACCTGATCGAGCTGGGCGCGGCGTTCAGCGCGTTCGGCGCCGGGCTCGGGGCAGCGGTGGCCGGGACCCGGCTGATCTACGCGGTCGCCCGCGACGGCGCGCCGAAGTCCCCGCTGGCCCGGGTGTCGCAGCCGTCGGGCTCGCCGCGCCCCGCGGTCGTGGTGGTCATGGCCGCCAACGTGATCTGCCTGCTCATCCTCAGGGCGCTCGGCGCCACCGGCCTCGAGGTCTGGCAGTACCTGGGAACGCTCGGCACGCTCGCGATCCTGGTCGGGTACGGGCTGGTCAACGTCGGCGCGACCCGGGCGGTCTTCGACCGCAGCCTCGGCGTGCCGCAGTGGCGCGGCGTCCTGCCCGCGATCGCGGTGATCCTCGTCGGCTACGTGCTGTACGCCAACGTCTACCCGGCGCCGGCGTTCCCGTACAACATGTTCCCCTACATGCTGCTGGCCTGGCTGGTGATCGGGGCGGCGGTGATCGCGTTCTCGCCCAGGCTGGTCCGCCGGGTCGGCGCGGGGCTGGCGCAGGACCTGGGCCTGCCGGCCGGCCGCGTGCCTGCCGAGGTGCCGGCCTACCCGGCCGACGACTGAGCCGCCTTTCCCTGCCGGCAGGCGCAAGTGCCGGTGGCGGCGCGGGCTGGCGGCCCGCCCGTCGGCAGCGTTCCTTGATCGTGGTTGTTTGGTGACCGTATTCGTCGCCAATCAGCCACGATCATGAAAGAGCGGTGCCAGGCGGCGGGCTAGCGGTACGTCACGATCCGGACCAACTCGAAGCGCAGCACATCCCCGGGGCCGCACTTCTCGGTGAGGCTGGTCACCACGGGCACGACGGTGACGGTCAGCGCCTGCGCGCCGCTGGCGAGCGCGGCGCTCACCGCCTCCGTGGCGATCACCGTCTTGGCCGCCGGCGTCAGGTGGTGCGCGGGCCTCGGGTCGTAGGTCCGCCGTGGCCGCACCTCGCAGTGGCCCTCGTCGCCGAAGCACCCGCCGTGCCCGAAGATGTGGAAGGAGCCCGCGTACCCGCTGGCTGCCGTCTTGCCGGTGCTGCCGTCCGCGCCGGGGTTGTTCAGGAACACGCGCCCCTCGAACGAGGCGCCGGAGTGGTCCAGGCCGAGGAACTGGATGTCGGCCCTGGTGAAATCGCGGTCGAGGGCATCCACGGCGATCGGCGGCGACGTGCAGATGGTGGAGACGATCATGACGAACTCCCTGCCTGCACCCCGCCTGCCTGCGCCCCGCCTGCCTGCGGCGCCGCCGCTGCGGCCGGGCCCGGAGCCGAGGCCGCGGACGACACGTACTCGTACCCCAGGGAGCCGATGTCCAGGACGTCCTTGACCGCGTACCCGAAGGGGGCGAGCTTCAGGTCCAGGTAGCTGGGCGGGATGTTGTCCACGCCGTGCCTGACCTGCCACAGGTACCAGATCCGGTCGATCATGCAGTGGTGTGCCCAGAAGATGGGGTCGAAGGCCGCGGTCGGGATGTTGCCCATGTCGCCGCCCTGGCTGGGATTGTCAGGGTTGATCCCGCCGGTCCATCCGTGGATGAAATCATGCACGTCCTGGATCTGCGCGGAGAAATCCTTGTAGTCCGAGAGGCCGAGCAGCTGGGTGATCACCGATGCGTCGGGCAGCTCCGAAGGGGCGCCGGGGAACCGCCGGGTCCGCCGGGCCGGGTCGTCGGGCATATTCGGGGTGGGCCCGTTGTAGAGCGGGTTCGGGTCGCCGTTGATCGTCGGCCGGGTGTATGCCTCCGGCACGCCGATCTCGTGCGACCTCGGCGACGTCCAGTCCCACCACGGCGGGATGGCGTCGGTGTTCTGGTCCCTGACCACGTTCTCCCAGTACACGAGGTACGCGCGGTGCCACGGCAGGAACAGGTCGTACGGGAACCGGTGCTGCGCGGGCCCCTCGATGGCATGATGCCAGCAGTCGTAGTCGGGGAACCCGTGTATGTCCGCCCAGTGGATCCAGCTGCGGTTGTCGGTAGGGCTCAGTGCCTGCATCTTGCCGTAGGCGTCCCTGAGCGCGGCAATATCGCAATACTCGACACTCATGCGCAAGACGACGCTGTCCGCCATTACCTCCCCCTAATCCGGCCCCAAGGTAATAAGCAGCGGACACGTTACCAGAACAGCCGACGGCGGCATGGGCATCGGCATTGGGCATCGGGATCGGCGGACTTGCCGCGGTCGAGCGACGTGGCGGGGCCACGCCGTCCGTCCAGCAGCAGCGATGGCACCACCACCCCGTTCCTCCGCCTCGGCCGTTCCGCCGGCTGGCACCGCCCCCGTTCCTCCGCCTCGGCCGTTCCGCCGGCCATGACTGGTACGGTCAGATCCGCCAGCAAGCGGAACGGGAGGGCGAGATGGCGTCCACGCTGGATCAGGTCGCCGGCCTGCTGCACGAGGCGGCCGAACTGCACCATCGCGTGTACCGGATCGTGGAAGGGGCCGACGACGACTGGGCATCCTGGTATGCCGACTGGCTCATCAACCTCTCCGAGCTGCCAGCGCATCTCGGTGTCACGCCGGTTCGAAGCGAACTGATCTACGTGCTCGTGGGCCTGGACAAGCAGTACACGGCCGAGGGCCCCGATGAGGCGTGGGAGCCCTGGTACGCCCGCCGGATCGTCGATCACTTCAGGGGGTAGCGGCCCCGCTCACTCCCGGTCCCGCATGGCCAGGGCGTTTGGACCGCGGCTGGCTGTGGGGGTTAGGTCAGGGAAGCCGCCGCGCCACGACGAACACGCGCCGGAACGGGAAAACGGTGCCGTACGGGGCGGCCGGGTAGGCCTCGCGCATCCGGGCCCGGTACTGGTCAAGGAACTCCGCGGCCTGGCCGGGCGGCAGCGCCGCGAGCACCGGGCGCAGGCCCGTTCCCTTGTACCAGTCGAGGACCGGGTCGTCCCCGTGCAGCAGGTGCAGGTAGGTGGTCTCCCACGCATCGACCGCGAGGCCCGCCCTGGCCAGCAGGTCCAGGTACTCGGCCGGGCCCGCCGACTGCCGGTTCAGGGAGACGCCGGCCAGCAGCGGGTGCCAGCGGCCACTGCCCGCCAGTTCGCGAAGGGCCGCGTGGCTCGGCTGGCCGAAGTTGCCCGGGACCTGGAACGCCAGCCACCCGCCCTCGGCCAGGAAGCCGGCCCACCGCGCCAGCACGCTCAGGTGGTCGGGGACCCACTGCAGCACGGCGTTGGAGACGATCACGTCCACGCCGCCGCCCGGCTCCCATTCCCTGACATCCCCGAGGGCGAAGCTGAGCCGGTGGCCCTGGGCGGCCGGCAGGGCCCGCGCGGCCTCGATCATCTCCGCCGAGCTGTCGATGCCGTGCACCTGCGCGCCTGGCCACCGGCTGGCCAGGGTGGCCGTCAGCGTCCCGGGGCCGCAGCCCAGGTCCACGACCAGGCGGGGATCCTGGGCGCCCACCCGGGCGAGCAGATCGAAGAACGGCCGCGAGCGCTCGTCAGCGAAGTGCTGGTACTGGCCCGGATCCCACATCCCGTCTCCCGCCCGCCAGGTATCTCGACGTCAAGCTATGCCATCCGCTGGGAACCCTAGCCCCCGATAAATCTCGATGTCAAGAGATAGCCTGGGTGCCCTCGGCCGCGCGGATGCCGGCGTCAGCGCTTGCGGGCGACGCCGCCGTAGGCGGACACGCCCCCCTCGGGGGCGACGTCCCCGGGATCGGGCCGCCAGTCGTGCACGTAGACGAGGCCGGGGGGCACCAGGTCGAGGCCGTCGAAGAACCTGGAGACCTCCCCGCGCGTGCGCAGCGTCTGCGGCGTGGACACCCGCTCGTTGTAGCGGCGCTGGGCCTCGGCCTGGGCGGCATGGATGTCGCTTGCCGGGTGCGAGATCGTCAGGTAACTGCCGGGAGGCAGCGCGTTCATCAGCGAAGCCACGATCCGGTACGGCTCCTCGGAGTCCTGGATCAGGTGCAGGATGCCCACCAGCATCAGCGCGACCGGCCTGGTGAGGTCCAGGGTGGCGGCCGCCGCCCGCAGGATCGCGGGAGCCTCGCGCAGGTCGGCGTCGATGTACTGGGTCGCGCCCTCCGGGGTGCTGGCAAGCAGCGCCCTGGCGTGGGCGAGCACGATCGGGTCGTTGTCCACGTACACGACCCGTGCGTCCGGGGCGGCCGCCTGGGCGACCTCGTGCGTGTTGTTCGCTGACGGTATGCCGGTCCCGATGTCGAGGAACTGCCGGATTCCCGCCTCGGCGGCCAGGTACCGCACCGCCCGCGCCAGGAACGCCCGGTTCGCGCGGACCCGGGACCGCAGCCCGGGGGTGGCAGCGAGCACGCGCTCGGCCGCCTCGCGATCCGCCGGGAAGTTGCTGGTGCCGCCCAGCCAGCAGTCATACACCCGGGCCGGGTGGGCGACCGTGGTGTCGATCCCCGGCGCCTCGTCCGCCGCTCCTTCAGCCACGGGACGCCCCTTCCGTGCGTGACTCAAGCGGCCCCGCTGGCCGGCTCGGTCACCCAGGCAGCCAGCTTGCCAGACACACGGCCATGCTTGCTATGCCCGGGCCTGGCGGGGCGCTTCGACGCAGCGGACGCCCTCGGCGCCGACCGTGGCGGCGTGACGGGTGTGCGGCGGCAGGATCAGCCGGTCCCCGGGGCCGAGATCGGCGTCGCCCGCGTCGGTGTGGAAGACGATCCGGCCGCGCACGCAGTACAGCACCTTCTCGTAGCCGTGCTCATGCCAGCCGTACGTGTCACCGGGGGCGTTGCCCCAGCCGTGCGGGGCCAGCCCTTCGGCGCGCATCCTCGCGGTGATCTCGCCCTCGCTCGGCGGGGCGCCCCGATGCCGGTCGACCACGATCCCCACCGGGAACTCCCCGGCTACCGGGCGGCCGTGCGCAGCACCTCGGGATGGGCGCGGCGGTAGTGCTCGGTCAGAACCTTGCTGAGGTTGCCGGGCTGGTACGCCACGGTGCGGCGGCAGATCTCGCAGCGCGTAACCGGCAGGTGGGTGACGGTGACCGGGAAACGGCGGGAGCTTGATGTACTCATCGCCTTCCATGATGCCAGCACGCCGGAATGGCTCGCCACACGCCGCACGCCGCACGCCGCACATTCAGATTCCCGCAGCTCTTGCGTCATCTGTCAGCGGGATCTGCACGTCAATCTTTCTCCGGCTTTGAAGGAGAATGATTAAGGACATGCCCGCGACAGGGGGAATGTGTTTTCGGCGGCGGTCAGGATGCTTCAGCCAGGGCGGCAAGCCGGCCGAGCGACGCCTGGAGCCTGTCGGCCGTGGTTGCCCGGGCTCGCGGGAAGCGCTGCTCATCGGTCAGCTGGGTCCAGTCGTAGGTGTGGATGACCCGGGTCCGTGACGCGGTGACCGGCTCGAGTTCCCATCGCCACAGGTGCCCGGGCGGCTCCTTCCCCGGCTCGGCGGGCAGCCAGGCGATCCGGCGCCCTTCTTCGAACTCGACCACGTGGTTCTCCCGGACGGCGCCCCCGGTGAGCGTCATGGTGAACACATCGCCCACGCGGCCGACGCGCTGCCCGGCCGGCGCTTCCGCCAGGTTGCCGTTGCCGTCCCAGCGTGGCTGCTGAGCCGGGTCCGCAATCAGCTCGAAGATCCGCCCTGGCTCTGCCGCGATCTCCAGGCTGGTGCTGACCACGCGCGGCACTTCCTGCGGAGTTGTCATGCGCCCATCCAACCAGCCTGCCAGACTCCCCGGACCGGGGCGGCTTCCGCCGCCGCCTGGGCCCGGCCGGCGGTCGCCGCTGCCGCCCGGCGCGAGGAGTCGAGCACGTTGCGCCCGATGGCGTGCACGGCCGTCCGGCCGGGCTGCACGAGCACGACGCGGGCCCCGGCCGCGGTGAGCGCGGCCGCCTGCCGGCGGGGGCTGGTCATGTGGCCGGCGCCCTTGGCCACCGGCGCCACGATCACCACCCGCTCGTATCCGGCCGCCAGGTCGGCGTTGGCGACCGAGCGCACACCGCCGTCCACGAAACGGCGGTTCCCGATGGTGACGGGCGGCCAGACGCCGGGCACCGCGCAGCTGGCGCCGACCGCATCGACCAGGCTGGCGTCACCAGCGGAATCGAACACCGTGAACTCGCCGGTGCGCGCGTCCACGGCGGTGACCTTGAGGTTCTTGCCGGGCCAGTCGCTGGCGGGCACCCGGGCCTCGATTACCTTGCGCCGGTCGGCCTCGGGCATGGTGCGGGCGGCCAGCGCCCAGCGGCCGATCCGGGCCCGCGCCCGCACCGGGTCCGGGCTGGTGCTCATGACCCATAGCAGCCTGCCGATGATGCGCCACCCCATCCGGGCGGCCGGCTCGGGAGCCGGCGGCGCGAGCTGAGCCTGGTACAGCGCCTCAGGCTCCTGCCCGCAGGCGATGTCAGCGCCGGCCACCGAGCCGGCCGATGTCCCGATGATCACGTCGGCTGCTGCCAGGTCGATGCCCAGGTCGGCCAGCCCGGCGATCAGGCCGATCTCCCAGGCAACGCCGGTGACACCGCCGCCGCCCAGGACAAGTGCGCGTCTGCCCATAACTGTCTTTTACACCAATCGGCGCACCGGCCTGGCCGAGCCGCCGCCACCAGGTAGTCAGCCGGCCGGCCGGGCCGGGGTCAGGCCGGTCAGCTCCTCGCTGAGCTCCCACAGCCGCCGCGCCGTGGCGTCATCCCGCGCGGCCGGGGACGGCTCGCGCGGCTGGCTCTTCACGTAGTAGCCGCCGGTCGCGCCGGCCACGTCCGGGGAGGTGGCCAGGTACACGATGGTGCTCGCGCCGCGCTCGGGCGACAGCAGGAACGGCCGTGCGATCGTCAGGCCCAGGCGCAGCAGCGGGCTGGCGCTGCGCCCGAACCCGGACCGCACCACGCCGGGGTGGGCGCAGTTGGCGGTCACCCCGGTGCCCTGCAGCCGGCGGGCGAGCTCCCGCGTGAACAGGATGTTCGCCAGCTTGCTGTTCGCGTAGGAGCGCCAGCTGTCCCACCCGTGCTCCAGCTGGAGGTCGTCAAGGTCGAGGCGGGCGGCGGTGTGGGCGTCGGAGGTGACAGTGATCACCCGCGCCGGGGCCGACGCCTTGAGCATGCCGAGCAGCAGGTTGGTCAGCAGGAACGGCGCCAGGTGGTTGACGGCGAAGACCTCGTCGAAGCCGTCCGCGGTGACCCGGCGCTGGCCGGCCACGAACCCCGCGTTGTTGACCAGCACGTCGATCCGGTCCAGCGTGCCGAGCCGGCCGGCGAGCGCGCGCACCTGGTCCATGGATGCCAGGTCGGCGAGCTCGACCCGGGGCGGCGAAGCGGCGACCCGGGCCAGCTCCGCCGCCGTTGCCTCACTCCGGCCGCGGTCGCGCCCGACCAGCACCACCTGGGCGCCCTGCCTGGCCAGCGCGGCAGCCGTCGCCTTGCCGATTCCGGACGTTGCCCCGGTCACCACGCAAACCTTGCCGTTCATGGCGGCAGCCTAGCCCGCCGGGCCCGCCCGGAAGCAGGGGTCACCGCCCGGCCCGCGCCGCTGCCCGGGCGCCCAGGGGCTCATCCACGCTTACGTTCCTGAACGTGACGGCGCCGGGTCTCTCCGGCGCCGCCCAGCTCAGTTGCGCCAGACGCAGACAGCCAGGGCCAGCAGGCGCCGGGCGATGCGGGCATACAGGCCCCCGGTGCTGCCGCCGCCGTGGCGTTCGAGGTCGAGGTGGGCCTTGAGAGGGGTCGTTGACCGGCTCGATCCACTGCCGGATCCAGCGTCATGGCCGACCCACGGAGCCAGATCGGCGGCTCTTCGCGCGCCTGCCGCCGGAGCGCCGGCCACGCTCTGCGAGCCGCGTGGGGCGGGGTATGGGCCGCATCAACCGCAGCGGGCGCCCAGTCACGCTGACCACAGGTCACCTCAGGGTAGCGTGGGCGCTCCGTGGGCATTCGCCGAATGTACGTGCATGGTCCCCGGCCGCCTTCGCCCGCCGGACCCGTCTCTGCCTACTCCCGGCGCGGTACCCCAGCGCCCGGCGGTATCCCCGCTGACCAGGCAGAAGTCACCTCCCGCGCACGACGACGACGGGCCGCCCGGCCGGCAGCATCGCATGTATGGCAATGAAAGGTACGTGCCGGCGGCATGGACGGGCTCAACTTCCCACTCATCGTCATCCCGGTCGTGGTAACGATCTACTCGCCGCATGGCTGAGCGTGGCGGGAGCATCCAGATGAGCACCAGCAAGACCACCGCACCGGTCAGGATCTCACCGGGCCCCAGCGGTACCCAGTCGTTCCTGCTCACGCGCGTCCAGCCCGCGCTCAGCGGGCTGATGGACGGGTCGCTGTCGACCCTGGCGCCCATCTTCGCGGTGGCCCTGGCCACCCACCGGCCCCTGACGGCGTTTTTCACCGGCGCCGCGGCCGCCCTGGGCGCCGGAGTGAGCATGGCCTTTTCCGAAGGCCTGTCCGACACCGGGGACCTGACCGGGCGCGGCAGGCCCGTGCTGCGCGGCGCGATCACCGGCGGCGGAACCTTCGCCGGGGGCATCTTCCACACCCTCCCGTTCCTCATCCCCGGCTACGGCGCCGCGATCAGCGCCGCCATCGCGGTAGTGGGCAGCGAGCTGGTTATCCTCGCCGGGCTGCGGCGCAGGTTCTTCCACACCAGCTTCGCCCGGTCGTTCCTGGCGATCACCGTCGGCGGAGCGATCATTGCCGCCCTGAGCTCGGCCCTGGGAATCGCCGCCGGAGGCTGAGGATTCACCTGGCCGGATCACGCCGGCGCGCCGCAGGCGGCCCGGGACGCGGTCAGCTCTCGGACCGGTCCAGGTCGATCAGCGCGATCCCCAGATCGGGACGGATCACCTTCCGCAACTGCGCAGGGGCCTCGGTAACGACGACCTCCAGCGTCGGGAACACCCATCCCTCCAGCAGGTGGCCTCCGCGTGCGGTACCGTCCGCCAGCCCGAGCACGACGTGCGCGTGCAGGCTGGGACCTTCCGGGCCCTCGGCAACATCACCAATCAGCGACAGCACCTCGCACTGCTCATCAACCGGGATGCGGCGATATTGCTTCGCCGCCCGGTCGAACCAGCCGACGGTGGCTCGCTCGAACGCACCGACGGCCGTGACTTGCGAGGCCTCCAGGCGTTCGGCGCGGGCAAACTGCGTCAGCACGGCGACTGCCTCATCGCCCGGGTCGCATACCACCACGTAGGTGACGACGTCCGCGTCCTCGATAATCTTTGCCTTCATCGTCAGCTCCTCACTCAAGGCCGGCGGCGCGGGTTGCCGCATCTAAGAAGAGCGGCCGCGGGGCGGCAGGCACCAGTCTCCACCCCTTGTCCTGCCCGCGCCCGTGTCGGCGGTCACCTCACCTTGAAGGATCTTGTGCCGCGCTCACCGGCATAGGCCGCGGTGTGGCTAGGCCAGTGGTGGCGCTGGGCCGGCCTTCGGCCGCCTGCGCCAGCGGGAACACCAGGGTCTGCCCGGGGCTCAGCTCGTGTACCTGCCCGCCGTAGCCAACACGCACGGCCGGCAGGCTGCCCGGGCCGCTGTACACAAGCACGGTGTGGCCGGAGACGGTCAAGGTGATCACATGGCCCCGGTAGAGAATGGGGAGTTCCAGTTTGCCGAGGCTCTGCGGCCAGAATGGGTTGAGCCAGAGCACATTATCGCGTGTCTCGGCGCCCACGAAGCATCGCTGCAGCACGTCGATGGTCCCTGTCATCGCCGCGAGGTGGATGCCCTCCGCGGTCGTGCCGCCCTGGACGTCGGCCACGTCGGTGCGCAGAGCTTCGATGAACTGCGCTAGCGTGCGTTCGCGATGCGCGCGGGCGAGCACCCAGGCGTGCACGACCGTGCTGAGTGTGGAGCCGTCAGAGGTGCGGGCGAGGTAGTAGTCGATGGTGTCAGGGATCTGGCGCGGCGACCAGTCGTAGCCGAGACGGTGCAGCAGTGCCATGAGCTCGTCGGCGGACAGCAGGTAGAACAGCATCAGGACGTCAGCCTGCTTGGAGACCTTGTACCTGTTGGGGTTGTTTCCCTCGGCTTCAAGTATCCGGTCGAGCCGCCTGATGTTGCCGTATCGGGCGCGGTAGTCCTCCCAGTCGAGCTCTTTAAGGTCTGCATAGCCCTCGAACTGGCTGATGATCCCGTCGCAGTGGAATGGGACATAGATGCGGCGGGAGATGTGTTCCCAGCGCTCCTGCTCGGCTGCGGTGATGCCAAGCCTGTCGGTGAGTTCCTTGCGGCGGTGGGCGGGAAGGACGTCTAGCACCTCGATGGCGTGCATCAGGAGCCAGCTGGTCATCACGTTGGTATAGGCGTTGTTGTCGATCCCGGCGTGGGCGGAATCCGGGTAGCTGGTGTGGAACTCGTCCGGGCCCACCACGCCGCGGATGACGTACCTGCCGAGCTCGTGATCGAAGGCGGCCATGCTTGCGAAGAACCTGGCGATCTCCAGGACAATCTCGGCGCCCTTGTCGGCCAGGAAAAGCAGGTCGCCCGTGGCCTGGTAGTACTGCCAGACGTTGTAGGCGATGGCGATACCGACGTGACGCTGCAGGTAGGTTGTGTCGGGCAGCCAGCGGCCCGATTGCGGGTTGAGGTGCAGCAGGGCGCTCTGCTCGCTGCCATCGCTGCCAGATTGCCACGGGAACATTGCGCCAGCGTGGCCGGCCTCGATCGCCGCCCTTCTTGCCGCGGGCAGCCGGTAGTAGCGATACGCCATGAGTGACCTGCTGAGCTGCGGCAGCCTGAGGTTGAGCACGGGGAACACGAACAGCTCGTCCCAGAACACGTGCCCGCGGTAGGCCTCTCCGTGCAGCCCGCGTGCCGGGATGCCGACGTCAAGGTCCACCGTGTTCGGCCCCACCGTCTGCAGCAGATGGAAGGCGTGCAGCCGCAACACCGGCAGCACCATGCCGTCCTCGCCACCAAGAAGCCTGATCTGGAAGCGCTCCCACAAGTGAGCCCACGCCATCGTGTGCTGCGCCATTAATTCGTCGAATGAGCCAGCCAACTCCAGCCAGCCGGCCGCTGCGATGCCCGCGTCGGAGACGGCACGGTCACGCGAGGTGCTGATCGCCACGGTCTTTTCAACGACGACCTTGTCGCGCATTGCCATGTCGATCTGGAACTGCTGGCCGATCCGCCCTGGCTGCTGGATCACGGTGGCGTCCGCGCGCACCCGCACGCCGTCACGGAACACCCGTGTCCGCACCGCCTCGGCGATACGGATGTGCGACCGGCTCGTCTCCACGACCAGCAGCACGCCGTCCGGCGGCAGGGCGCACGCCCGGCCAGGGACCAAGTGGTTGTTTGACAGCTCGCGATAGCGCGGCACGCCGCTGTTGGTCACGGTGCCGTCAATCTCGGATCGCACGTGCAGCCGGCCCGACCAGTTCTCGGGCACGATGGTCGTCTCGAGCGCGCCAAGATGCGCCGAGCCCATGTGCACAAACCGGCGCTGCGTGACCAGCGTGCGGTGGCCCAGGTCGTCACGGACCCGCAGCCGCCGGGTCAGCATGCCGTGCCGCAGATCCAGGTCCTGGCGATCCGATAGCACGTCGGTGTGACCCAGGCCGAACCACGCCCCCTCGCCGACGGCGAACGTCAGCGGCAGCCAGTTGGGCGCATTTACCAGACTCTCGTTCTCCACGGTGCGGCCCGCGACCTCAGTCCGCAGTTGGTTGAAACAACCGGCAATGTAGGTGCCCGGGTAGTGGGTGCCGTCAGCTCGCGATTCCGGCGCCGCGCCGCGGGTGGCAAAGTAGCCGTTGCCGAGAGTGCAAAGCGCCTCGCGAAGCCCCTCCCGCCGCGGCGCCACATCCTTGTAGCGCAGCGTCCAGGCCGTGATAGGTGTAGGTTCCCGGTATTGGCCGATCATGTCATACCTGTATGTTGCGTACTGGGCAACGCCCGGCGGGCATGTGCTCACCCGCGGCGATTCGGTGCTCCGCTACTGCAATGTTCACACGCCGCAAGCCGCGTACCAAGCTTTCCAGGCTAAAGTCCCTAGCCAGGCTAAGCACCTGCGAAGCCGGTGAGATCGGGTCAAGTTCGGGCGGTCAGGTGGCGATTCCGGCGCGGTGGGTGAGGTCGTCGAGGGCGCACCTGACCGTCCTTGTCCAGCTGCGGCCCGTCGTGCGCCACGCGAGCTGGTTTCCGGGCCTTCAGCGCGCGGGCGCGTCGGCTGGGTACTCGGCGGGATAGGGCTCGGCGTAGTCGGCCGATCGGCTGACGTTCTCCCATGCGGTGGCCTCGGCGAGTTGCCGCTTGGAGTAGTCGAGCGCCATCTCGACCGCGGTCACGCCGAGGAGCAGGTGCGAGGGCAGGTTGTCGCGCTTGACGGTGCTCACGATGATCTCGGCAGCGCGCGTCGGGTCGCCGGCCGAAGGCGGTCCATCGCCCCGATCGTGCTGTCGTAGCCGGCGGGGATCTCGTGCACGGTCATCGGGGAACCGGCCCAGCCGGTCGCGAAACCGCTGGGCTCCACGACGATGACCTTGACGGCGAACGGCGCAGTCTCGACGGCGAGCACGCGGCTGAAGCCGTCGACCGCGAACTTGGCGGCCTGGCAGCTGGCAATGCCCGGCGAGCCGCCTACGCGCCCGCGACGTTCGCATACCCAGCGTTGTTGACGACGACGTCCAGCCGGCCGAAGCGCCCGGCACCCGCCGCAACAGCGGCACGAACCGCGTCCCCGTCGGTGACGTCGAGGGCGGCGCGGACGAGCGCGCGGCCGAAGCCGCGCGAGGAACCGGTGATGAACCAATTCCCGGCCAGTGAATGCAGCAGCGCCGCTGCCTTGCTGTCCAGATCGGGAGCTCGGCGCGGCTGTGGCTTTCCAGGTACTCCCGGATGGCCTGGCCGGCCACTTCCTGCAAGGGGCGGCCCTCATGCTCGGCACGCAAACGCAGCGCCCTGGCCTCAGCGACGCTCCCGGTGCGCGCTGGCGGCATGTGGCCAGGGAGGTGGGACTCGACGACCTGGCCGCCGAGATCGCCAGGCTGAAGGACTTGGCCCTGAACGAGTGCGAAGATCCACTCCTCGTGGACCCTGCGCGCGGCGCCGGGACTAATGCCGCCCGGAAGCTCAGATGATGAACGGCATCAGCATCTTGGTTGACCGTTTGTACTCCGTATACGAGCCGGGGAAAGGCGGGCCACTGAGCGCTCCTCCACAATGGCGCTGCAGACAAAGTACGTTCCAATCACCACCACCGCGAGCCCCAGCAAAGACCGCCAGGCCGATGCCCTGCAACCATGGGTTGTTGGTGACCACATTCCCTTTGAAAGCCCTGGCCCGCAGCAAGAGAAGAATGAGCAGGATGACACCGGCCCGGATGCCTGCGAAGCGGGTCCATCTCGTCTGGCCGGCCTTGACACCGATGGACGCCGCGAGCCAATAGACCCAGAAGGCCACCCAGCAGCCAAGGATGACAACATCCCTCCCCGATCATGGTACGGCAGCCAAGCGGCCAACGGCGCCCGTCACACGTTCCTTGCGGCCTGGGTCACCAGGACAGGACGCTATCGTGGCGGTGAAACAGCGACCCGTCCGGACTCGCCCAAACCGGCGTTACGGAAGACGATCCAGCCTGCCCCGTGCTACATCCAAGCTTTGTGAGGATCAATGAGCAAATCACCCATCGCGTGGCTCGAAGACGTCGTAGAGCATGACTACGACGCGGCGTACAACTACCTGTCGCTGAAGTTCGATGAGAAGCACGCTAGTGAGGTCGTAGACCGCATGAAGAAAGGCAAGCTGACCTCGCGCCGCGCTAATGACATTCTGCGTGCCACCGGCCTGCCTGCGCTGCCCCTGACCGATCCTGGCGTCAAGCGCGACCTGCTCAAGCTGCTTACCGGTGACAAGCTGTCACCTGTGCTCGTGAACGATCAGAAACCGGGTGCAGACATAGCTGATGGATATCATCGTGTCAGCCTGGCTTATAACATCGACCCTTTCATGGACGTGCCACTGCGGCTGGGCTAGGAGATCGCGGCCCGCGACGCGGGGTTAACGGCCAAAGCGCGGGCGGTGTGATGTCAGCGGACGCGGACGCCGTCGATGATGACCGCCGCCGGCTCGGAGAGTGCCGCCGGGTCGTTGCGGGGGTCGTCGTGGTAGGTCACCAGAGTGGCTGGCTGTCCGGCGGCGCCGAAGGTCTCGCCGAGGAAGCGGTACCCGGTGGTGGTTGCGGCTGTGAGCGCGGCAGCTGGCCCGAGCCCGTGTTCGGCCAGCAGCGCAACCTCGCGGGCGAGGGATCCGGCGGTGTCGGTCCCGGTAAGTATGGGCACGCCGAGGCGGTGCGCGAGCGGGAGCAGTTCGCGCAGGCGCCGGCGGTAGTCCGCGGCTCGCCGCCGGGCTGCCTCCGGCGCGGTGGCGGGCACGCTGAGCACCGCGCACAGCGTGGGCGTCCAGGCGGTCCCGGCCTGGGCCATCAGCCGCAGCGCCTCCTCGTCCATGGCGGTGCCGTGCTCGACCGAATCGATGCCCGCACGTACCAGCGGTGTGAGCAGATCCGTGGTGACGTGGGCAGCAACCCGCCCGCCCGCGGCGTGCACCGCGGTGACCATCGCCGCGATGGCCTCGGCCCGGTACGTCGGCGCGGCCGGGCCCGACGGCATCCCGTCCACGACCGCCGGGAAGTCGGCGATCAGCTTCACCCAGCGCCCGCCGCGGGCCAGCTCACCCAGCGCCAGCTCGGCCAGCCGCTGCTCTGGTGCCTCCTGCGGCAGCAGCGCCGGGTAATACCGCCCTGCCGGGGCGAGGAAGCGCCCCGCCGCCTGCACCCGCGGCATCCCCGCGGCCAGGTCAAGCTGCAGCACCAGACCTCCCGGCGACCCGGCATCACGCACCAGGCACACCCCGTCGGCAGCCCACGCGGCCAGCACGCCGAGCGCCTCAGCCCCACCCAGCGCGGCCGGCCCGCCGGCTCCCCCGGCGACGGCTGGATGGGCGTGCGCATCGACCAGGCCAGGCACGACGTACCGGCCCGGCAGCCGCTCGGCGGCGGGAACCGGCTCGCTGACCAGGCACCCCGCCGCGTCCACCCACAGATCAGCCGGACGGTCACCATCGGGCAACGGGACCGCGTGCACCGACCATGACATACAGCCAGTGTCCATCCCGGCAGCGCCCAGCGACGCCAGCACCACCCAGGGACAGCCAGCCCAGAGCACTCGCGCATGTCGCTCCTGGCGGTTGAGCCGCCCATCGGGTTGGAGGCTGAGGCGACCCGGTGCTTTGGTCCCCGTTGCCCGCTCCCTGTTTGCGGGACCTTGGGCCCTGGGCTGCAGGCTCCCTGAGCGGGAGTGTCCTTCCAGGCAAGTGCCCAGTCTGGAGGGCTGGTGAGATGAGGCGCGCGACCGGAGCTGTTGTCCTCGGGCTTAGCGCCTGCGGATACCCGCTCACACAACTCCTTGTCCGCCGCGGGGGCGTGCCGGGCGCGGCCCTGGCAGAGCTGGTATGCGCTGGTCTGACCATCCGCGACGCGTCGATGCTGGCCAGCGGCCTTCCTGGCCGGCTTCGCAAGGTTCCGGCGGCGCTGCTGCGCCTGGAAGCCGCAGCCGGTACCGTGGCCTCGCTGGCCGGGCTGCACCCGCTGCTGAACGCGCAGCCGGACAGGCGGGCGGCATCACCGGCGGGCGCTGCGGACAACGTGCGGCGCGCGGCGGTAGCCGCGTTGTTCGCTTTGCATACCGTCAGGTTCGCTATTTACCTCAGCCCAGGCCAGGGCCGCCGCACGCCGGCGGCGGCGGCCGGGGCGGCCTTTGCCAGCTGAGACTAACCATTTCGCTCAGCGGCCGTCGTAGTGCGCAGCTGGGCCAGCTGGCCGGGCGAGGCACGTCATCCGGAACGAGCTGTGATGTTCGGCGTGCGGGGAACCGCGGACGGTGGCGCCAGGGAGACCGCCCGGTGCGGCGTTGTCGTGACTGTTGCCGCCTGCGTCAGCGTGCTGGTCGCAGCCCGCGGTTCCGCCGCCGAGGTCACCGGTGGAGGGCATGTCAGCGCGCTTGCTGGCCGGAGTTGGCCGACGTGATGGACCTGGCCGCCGCGTTGGTCCTCCTTTGTCACATCTCCTCGCCTCCAGGGGTCCTCGTGGTATGGCCCAGCGCACGGGGATGATGTGACAGATGGACGAGTGGGAGTGGCTGGCGGAGCGCTTCGAGGAGCACCGAACGCATCTGCGCGCGGTGGCCTACCGGATGCTCGGCTCGCTCAGCGAGGCCGACGACGCGGTACAGGAAGCCTGGCTGAAGTTGAGCCGCTCGGACGCCGGCGAGATCGAAAACCTCGGCGGCTGGCTGACAACGGTCGTCGCGCGCGAATCGCTGAACATGCTGCGCTCGCGCGCCACGCGCCGCGAGGAGCCGCTCGGCGTGCGCATTCCCGATCCGGTGATCGATCCGGCCGACGGCACCAGTCCCGAGCACGAGGCGCTCGTGGCGGACTCGGTTGGGCTCGCGCTGCTCATCGTGCTCGAGACGCTGTCGCCCGCCGAGCGCCTCGCGTTCGTCCTGCACGACATGTTCAGCGTCCCGTTCGGCGAGATCGCGCCGATCGTCGAGCGCTCGCCCGAGGCGACACGTCAGCTCGCCAGCCGCGCCCGGCGACGGGTGCAGGGCGAGCGCGCCGTGCCCGACCCTGACCTGGGCCGCCAGCGCGAGGTCGTCAGCGCCTTCCTCGCCGCAGCCCGCGAGGGCAACTTCGCCGCGCTCGTCGCCGTGCTCGACCCGGACGTGGTGCTGCGCGTCGACTTCGGTGGCGGCGTGACGCAGGAAGTGCGCGGTGCCGAGGCCGTCGCGAACCGGGCCCAGGCCTATTCGCGGCTGGACCTGGTCATTCACCCGGCGCTGATCAACGGCGCCGTTGGCACGGTCACGACGCGCGACGGCCGCCCGTTCTCGGTCGGCGCCGCCACGGTGCGCGACGGCAAGATCGTCGAGTTGGACTTCCTGACCGACCCGGAGCGCCTCGCCCAGCTCGACCTGACGGTGCTGGGCGGCTGACGCTGCGGTTCGCGCCGGTCACATTCCCGCCTCGCTGCGTGTCATGGAAGTAGAGCGGCCAGGCCGGAACGTGACCGGGAGACGCGATCTCCGGCGGCGGATGCGGTCGGCACGACGATCACAACCCGGAAGGACGACGAGATGAAGGCAAGGATCCAGAACCCGGCACTGATTGTTCCGGGCGCGCTCGAGGCGCTGCAGAAGCTCGGAGCCTCGGCGGCCACCGCCGGGATCCCCGAGACCACGCTCCACATGGTGCATCTGCGCGCCAGCCAGATCAACGGCTGCAGCGTGTGCGTGGACATTCACTCCCGCGAACTCGAGCACGCGGGCGAGAGCAGCGAGCGCATCCACACCGTCGCGGCGTGGCGCGAGGCGCCGTATTTCAGCGACGCCGAGCGCGCCGCCCTGGCGCTCACAGAGGCCGCCACCCGTCTCGCCGACCGTCCCGATCCGGTACCGGACGAAGTCTGGGATGAGGCCGCGTGCCACTACAGCGAGCCGCAGCTTGCCGCGCTCGCGGTCGCGATCGCGGCAATCAACGCGTTCAACCGCCTGAACGCGACCACCAGGCAGATCACCGGCGAGTGGGTTGCCCAGATCGTTCAGAGGGCCGCCCAGCCGGCCTGATGATCGAGCACGCGCCGGGAATCAGCCTTACCCGGCGGCGCGGCGGCCCGCCCGGGCCGGCCCGGTTTCTTACGGGATCAAGACGGCGCGCCGGTACGGAGCCTTCCCGCATCGCGACCAGCCCTCCGCGGCTCTGGCCAGGGGCAGTGTCTCGCGGTCGGCCGTGAGCTGCCCGGCCGTTGCGTGCCGGAGTATCTCGGCCAGCGCCTCCGCCTTCTGGTCGTGGCTGAGCGCGTTGTTGGTGTAGCCGAGAACCGACAGGGTGCCGCTGCGCAGCGTGGCGGATCCCAGGGCGGCCAGTGGCGCCGCCGACGAGCCGAGGTTGACCAGCCGGCCGTGGGCGGAGAGTACCCGCAGCGCCGCCTCGGCTGGCATGCCCCAGACGGGGTCGAGCACCAGGTCGACGCGCCCGCCGGCGGCTTCGGCCAGCCTCTCGGTGAGGGTGTCGGTGTCGTCTGCTGTCAGGTCGGCAACCGCGTCAGCACCCAGTTCCGTCGCGCGGGCGCGGCCGCGGGCGTCGCGGCACGCGGCGGTGACCCGGCCCGCGCCGAGCAGTCGCGCGGCCTGCACGCCTACCTGCCCGACGGTTCCGCTGGCGCCGAGCACGAGGACATGCTCACCTGGCCGCAGGCCGCCACGCAGGGTAAGCGCGGTCCACGCCGCGATGGCGGACAGGCCCAGCGCCGCCACCAGGTCGTCGCTGACGTAGTCCGGCAGCGGCAGGATCGAGGAATCCTCGGCGACGCACAGCTCAGCCATTGCGCCGTCGCCTGGCTTCATCCCGGCGTCGCAGCTGAACCAGACCCGCTGGCCTGCTCGCAGCGCGTCGGATTCCTCGATGATGCCGACGCCCTGGGCGCCTGGCGCGTACGGCAGCGCCGGCTTGCCGAAGTACGACGTGCCCGAGGCGCAGAGCAGGTCAAGCGGGCAGACGGGGCGGCGGTCACCCGGATGAGAGCCTGCCCGGTGCCGCGCCGCGGCACCGGGTGATCCTGGTACTCGGGCGGCTGGCCGTGGCCGCGGATGAGCGCGGCCCGCATGGTTGCGGTCAAGGCAGCATCAGGCGGAGGGTCCGCTGCCGGATGTGCCCTTCCACTGGGCCGAGCCCGCGTCCCACTCGGTGTACGTGTAGGGGTTGTCGAGCACCTTGGTCTCCGGGATCTCCGGGTGCATGCCGTCGGTCCAGGCCCGCGGGCCGAGCTGGCCCTTGAGGTACTCCACGGTCTGCTCGGTCACCTGCCGTGCCTTGGCCAGGTCGATGCCGACGAGACGGTGGTCGTACTTCACCACCCGGCCGTTGATCACGACCGTGTGGACGTCGCCGCGCTGGGCCTGGAATGCGACGTGACCGTAGGGATTGAGCAGCGGGAACATGACCGGCGACGCGTCGTTCTTGATCAGGACCAGGTCGGCCTTCTTGCCGGGCTCGATGCTGCCGATGACCGAGTCGAGGCCGAGCGCCCTGGAGCCACCCCTGGTGGCGAAGTCGACCACGTCCTCGGCGCGAAGGTGGCAGTTGGTGACCGTCTCCTGCCTGTTGTGCGCCTCGAGGTGCTCGCGGGAGCGATCCGCCCCGAGCGTCGCCCGCATGGCGGAGAACAGGTCACCGCTCCACCACACGCTGGTGTCCATCGACAGTGAGACGGGGATGTTGTGCTCGCGCAGCTGCCAGGTCGGCGGGTACCCCTGCCCGGCGCTCTGCTCGCTCTCGGTGGACACCGACGCCGACCCGCCGGTGGCGGCTATCCGGTTGTAGGAGTCGCGGGTGAGCGTCGCCGCGTGCACGTAGATCGTGGACGGGGTCATGAAGCCGCCCTCGTGCATGAGCCTCATGCCGTCGTCGTTAGTCGCGCCCCACACGCCGGCGTGCGTGGTTACCGGCACGCCCAGCTCACGGGCGACCTCGAACGCCGCCTTCTCCGGGAAGGACGGGTCACCGGTCACGTCGAAGGCCATCTGGAAGCCGAGCATGTCGTTCGCGCTGCCGAAACGGCGGCTGACGAACTCGCGGAACTCCGGCGCCGCCGACCACTCCCATGGCCCCTGCTGGATGTTGCCGTACGCGAGCACGAACCGGCCGGGCACCTCGGACAGCGCGTCAACCGCCGCCTCCGCGTGCTCGACGGTCTGCAGGCCATGCGACCAGTCCACGGTCGTGGTCACCCCGGCGTCGATCGCCTCAGTGGCCGCGAGCAGGTTGCCTGCGTAGATGTCCTGCGGGCGGAACGTCTTGCCCCACTGCAGGTAGTACCAGACGAAGTACTGAGTCAGGGTCCAGTCGGCACCGTATCCCCGCATCGCCGTCTGCCACATGTGCCTGTGCGTATCGATCATCCCCGGCATGAGGATGCCGCCGGTCGCATCGATCTCGGCAGTCCCCTCGGGCACTGCCAGGTTCGGGCCTGCCGCGGCGATGCGCTCGCCACTGACCAGGACGTCGGCGCCGTCGAGGACATCGTGACCATCGTCCAGGGTCAAGACGGTGGCATTCCTGAACACCACTGACCGTCCGGGCGCGAGGTCGGCGGCGGTCAGGCTGGACGTGGCTGTCATGAATCCTCCAGTGAGGGCGGCACTGTGTCGGTGAGAACAAGGTGATCGTCTGCATGCGAAACCAGTCTCACATCGGGCAAGGTCCGCATGCGGACGGCTGCGGACGGTGGCTGAGCCGCCGGCTGGCGCAGGCGGGGCTGGCCGTCTCCGCCGGCGGCCCGGCCAGGCTACTTCGAGAACCAGCTGACGACCGGCTTGCCGAGCGGCAGTCCCTTGCCGCCCACGGATTCGAGGGCACCGCTGAGGTAGGCGTAGTAGCCCAGGGCAGCGAAGATCAGGACGAACACGCCGCCAGCCCGGTACATCCCGGACGACGTGCCCATCACCGCAACGGCCAGCAGCGCCACACCTACCGTCCCGGCGCCCAGGATCCCCGAGAAGATCAGCGGCAGCCGCAGCGTGACCAGGAACAGCATGAAGATCGCTGCATCCCAGCCGATGAGGAACTGCCCCAGCGTGTGGGGGATGTCCGCCGCCGGTATGGCGTACCAGTTGTGCGTCAGCCCCAGCACCATCGCCGTGTAGCTCAGCCAGAACCCAGCGAACGTGCCGAGGATCGTCGCGACGAACGTCTGCTGCAGCGAGGCGGCCCAGATCGTGGCGATAACCAGGCCCAGGCCGGTGCCGGCGTAGACGATGGGCTGCACGGTTCCCGGCTGCACCGCCAGCGGCACGTTGCCGAGCAGCGAGATGCCCAGCACAAGGCTGCCGGTCGCGAACACGATCAGCCCGAGCACCGCAGGATTGCCGGCCAGCTGCGGGGCTTGGACTGATTCCGCGGGCTGGGCCTCGGCATGGTGCGCATTGCTGCCGGCGGCTTCAGACTGCACGTCTGTCATCGGAGCCTCTCCTGTCTGGCGGCCGCGCCACGACGGCGCAGGCCCCGGAGTGAGCGGATGTCAGCCCAGGCCGCACGACGGCACGAGAGGCGTTGGCAGGCGACCGTGACCGCCATACGGACAAAGACTCACGTAGCGAACGCGCACAGCATTTCGCTAGCGTGTACCGCTGTCAAGAGGCCGTTTCACGATCCGGCAGCATCCCTGAAGCAGACGCGCGGATCAGGCTCAGAGCGGGTCCGGGCGTGCGGCGTGGGGCAGTTGACGACGCTGGAACGGCCCCGGCCCGCGCCCTGGCTTCTGCCCCCATTGCGCACCCGGCCATGCGGTTGAGCTAACCTGTCCGCGATGCGGACGCCCGATCCTTAAGAAGCTCGGGAAAGGGAGGGTATGGCACGCAGAGATGGCAGCCGGGACTTCATCGAAGCGCTGGCGCGCGGCCTGGACGTGATCCGGGTGTTCCGGCCGCACCAGCCGGTCATGTCCCTGACGGCCGTGGCGGGCGCGGCAGGGCTGCCCCGGCCGACGGCGCGCCGCGTGCTGCTCACCCTCGAGCAGCTAGGTTACGTGCGCGCTGCCGAGCGGGGCTTCGAGCTGACCCCACGCGTGCTCGAGCTTGGCATGTCCTACGTCCTGTCGCGCAACCGTTGGGAGCTCGCCCGGCCGCACATGGAGCGCCTGGTCGCCCAGACTCACGAGTCCAGCTCCATTGCCCAGCTCGACGGCTCGGACATCGTCTACGTGGCGAGGGTCGCCGTTCCCAAGATCGTCGCGCTGGCCGTGACGATCGGGACCAGGTTCCCGGCCATGCAGACGTCGCTCGGCAAGGTGCTGCTCGCGGCCATGCCGCTGGCGCAGGCCGAGCAGGTCCTCGCCGAGCCGAGCAGATCGGGGATCACTCCTCGCGTCCTGCCGACGGCCGAGGAACGCGCGGCCACGCTCCGGCAGATCCGCGCGCGCGGCTGGGCGCTGACCGACGAGGAGCTCGCCGCCGGGATCCGGTCCGTGGCGGTGCCGCTGCGGGACGGGGAGGGCCAGGTCATCGCCTCCCTGAACGTCAACGCCCATGCCGCGGAGACTCCGGTCGAGGTGCTGACCGGGCAGCACCTGCCACTGCTGCTGCAGACTGCCAGCGCAATCAGCGCCGACTGGGCGGCGTGCCAGTCGGCGCCGCAGGTCACCGTGGACCTGCCGGCTGCCCCGGCCGCCGCCCTGCTGCCTGCCCCAGCCGCTGCCGGCTGGGTCCGGTAGCCCGCACTTCCGGACATCCGTCCGTCCAGCGGACGCAGCGAGCGGGACTTGTCCTGGCCCGGCATCAATGGCGGTTGCCGTTCCCCAGGTCAAAACAGTCGCAGCCGGCGTTCCGGGGTTCGTGCCTGTCACGTGAGGCCTGGTCCTCCCGGCAGACGTTCTCCAGGTAATCCAGCACTTCGTTCATGCGCTCCCAGGTGATGCACCGCCGGAGTTCCGCGACCTGTATCTCGCCGTCGACAAGACCCTGGACTGGGACCCGGACGACCCCCGGCTCGCGGGAACTCGCCGACGTCATGGCTGCCTGGAGGCCCCGGTTCGAGAGTGACCGGGGACCCGATCGGGAGGAGTGGGCGGCGGATCCGGCGGTCGCCCTGATGACCGCGTACGTCGCCGGCTCATCCCCGGTGTGGCGAAGGCCGGGGTGCTCTCGCTGGACAAGCTGCAGCAGGCCCGGGACGAGCAGGAGGCGGACCCCCGGTAGCCAGCGCGGCCCATGAATGTACCAAAGCTGGGGTTATAGCCCTACTAACGGTACATTCATCGCCGCCCAAGGACTCAGAGCAGCAGGCCCATCACGATCGAGTCCCAGAGCTCGCCGCTCGCCCGCCGGTACTGCTTGACCCGCCGCCCCTCCTCGGCGAAGCCGAGCCTGCGGTACATGGCGATCGCGGCCGTGTTGTGCGGGAACACCTCCAGGCACAGCTTGTGCAGCTCCTGGCCGCGGGCCCAGTCGATCGCCGCCCGCACCAGCGCGGAGCCCACCCCGCGGCCGCGCCAGCCGCGCACGACCAGCATCCCGAACTCGCCGAAACCGTGCCGGCTCACCTCGACGTGCAGCATCCCGATGATCTGGCCGCCGGCCTCCGCGACGACCGAGCTGGCGGCACCGCGGGCGAACTGCGCGGCGCGCTCGCCGACGTCGACCGGCGGCTCCGTCGCGATCCCGTCCCGTTCCGCCGCCACCGCGGCGAAGATCTCCGCCATCTCCTGCGCGTCGCCCGTGCGCGCCGGCCGGACCATGAACTCGGCCACCGGCATATGATCGCATCCCGGCCCACCCGGCGCGCCCGGGCGGCCGGAACCCGGTTGACGTCCCGGCCGGCAGCCGCGACGCTGGCGGCTGTGACCCGGACGCCTGAGCACGTGCTGCGCAACCGCGCGATGTGGGACCAGTGGGCCGAGAGCTATGTCCAGCCGGGCCTGCGGAACTGGTCCGCGGCCGAGCCGGTCTGGGGGATCTGGGGCATCCCGGAGGCCGAGGCCGGCATCCTCCCCGCCGACCTGGCCGGCCGCGACTGCATCGAGCTGGGCTGCGGCACCGGTTACGTCTCGGCCTGGCTGGCCCGCCGGGGCGCGCGGCCCGCCGGGCTTGACAACTCCGCCGCGCAGCTGGCGACCGCGCGCGACCTGCAGGACCGGTTCGGGCTGCGGTTCCCGCTGGTCCACGCCAGCGCGGAGCAGGCGCCGTTCGCCGACGCCACCTTCGACCTGGCGATCTCCGAGTACGGCGCCAGCATCTGGTGCGACCCGTACGCCTGGATCCCCGAGGCCGCCCGCCTGCTGCGGCCGGGCGGCGAGCTGATCTTCCTGGTCAACTCCGTCCTGCTCATGCTCACGACACCGGACGAGGAAGACGCGCCAGCGACCGACCAGCTGCTGCGGCCCTTCTTCGGCATGTACCGCTTCGAATGGCCGGACGACGACTCGGTCGAGTTCCACCTCGGCCACGGCGACATGATCCGCCTGCTCCGCCGCTGCGGCCTCCAGATCGAGGACCTCCTCGAACTGCGGCCCGCGCCGGGCGCCACCACGCGATGGCCGCTGGCCACCATCCAGTGGGCCCGGCAATGGCCGTGCGAGGAGGTCTGGAAGGCCCGGAAGCCATCCCTCTAGTCTGTTCCCCGTCCACGGGCGGGCGCCCGGGGAGTAGGGGGCGGGCACATGGCGCCGGGCAGCAGTGGCCGGTCATGCTGATCCGCCCACACTGCCAGCGAGCCCGGGGATCCGGGCGGAGGCGCGCCGGGGCGGGGTCACGGCCGCCGGCGGGCAGCGGGCCGGGTTCAGGCTTGCGTGGTGACCGGCAGGCCCAGCTGCGCGGCCCGCTCCCAGTCATCGTCGACGTGGACGACCCGCCGCCCGGCACGGTCCAGCAGCGACGCGCCGATGGCGGCGCGGAAGCCGCTGGCGCAGTGCACCCAGGTCTCGCCCGCAGGCAGCTCGCCGGCCCGCCGCTCGAGTTCCCAGAACGGGATGTGCACCGCCCCGGCGAGGTGACCCGCTTCCCACTCATCCGGGCGCCGGACATCCAGCACGACCTTCGCGTTCAGGCCCCAGGTCCTCGCCAGCCCCTCGAAGCCGGCTACCTGGTACGCGGAGACCCGCCCGAGGGCAAGATCCCCGACCGGGCCCACCGCCGCGGCCTCGACCCGGTCGATGCCGATGCGGGCCAGCTGCCGCTGGGCGTCGCTCACCTGCTGCGGGCTGTCGCCGATCAGGCTCAGCGGCGTGCCCCAGGGGATCGTCCATCCCAGGTAGGTGGCGAACGGGTCGCCGAGCTCGACCGAGACGGTTCCGCTCACGTGGCTGTGCGCGAACGCCCGGCGCTGGCGCAGGTCGACAACCCATTCGCCGACGTCGATACGCCGCCGGATCTCGGTGGCGTCGGCGCGCCGCGGGGCGCTCAGGTCCGGCAGACCCGGGCCGCCGCGGTTGGCGGGGCCCATGTGGGCGTAGTAACGGGGGTAAGCGATCAGGCCGGCGAGCAGGTTCCGGACGAACGTGTCCTCGTCGGTGATCAGCGCCAGGTTGGACAGGCGCTCCCTGCCGATCGTCGAGGAATCGCCGATGGCCGGCGTCGCCGAGCAGAAGCTGCCGAAGCCGTGCGTCGGGTACACCTGGGCGTGATCGGGAAGCTCGGCGGCGAGCCGCCGCACCGAGTTGTACTGAGCGCGGGTCAGCGTCTCGGCCTGATCCGGGCTGATCAGGTCGGTACGGCCCACGGCGCCGAACAGCATCGAGCCGCCGGTGAAGACCGCGGTCGGCTCGCCGCCAGCCTCCCGCAGCACGTAGGACAGGTGGCCGGGCGTGTGCCCGGGGGTCGCCAGGACGGTCAGCGTCAGGCTGCCGGCCGTGATCTCGTCGCCGTCGCGGACGCCGGTGCGGCTGAAGCCCACCTCCTCGGCCGCCGCGACGACGTACGCCGCACCGCTCGCGCGCGCCAGGGCCAGGCCGCCGGTGACGTAGTCGTTGTGGATGTGCGTCTCCAGCACGTGCGTGATCCGCACGCCCGCCGTTGCCGCGGCGTCGAGCATCCGGTCGATGTCGCGCTGCGGGTCGACCGCCACGGCCGCCGCCCCGTCATGGGCAAGGTAGCTGCGGTCCCCGAGCCCGCGTGTCTCGATGGTGACAACCTCGTGCATCTGCGACCCCCCCAGGTGGGTTCGCCCAGCCTAATCGAGGGAGGGTCCGCATACCACGGGGCTGCGGGTAAGCCGGACTCGCCGGACCAGGGCCGGATCAGCCCGTCGGCACCGCGGACGCGCCTCGGGACGGCCGAGTACGCATCGGGGGGTTCCAGGGGCTGCAGGCTGCCGGCGCGCACGTCGACCACCTTGTGCACGTGGCGGCCGCCGGCCTGCTGGACCCAGGAGACCCACGCGTGCCACGAGCCGTCGCGTTCGTGCATCTCCCAGGCGAGCAGGTGGCCGACCATCCCCCCGCTCATCTCGACGATCGGCGGGCACCAGGGCGCATCGTGGCTGCTCACCCGGCTAGTATTCGAACTCATATTCTAATTGTCAAGGCCCTCGGCGCGGCCGGCTGGTCGTGCCGGCCGCCACCGCTTCTGGTGACGCAGCGAGGGGAACAGCCAGCGTGCGTGATGCATGAGTTCCTGAACGGCACGGCGGCGGGCTTCGGCAACGCAGTGAGCCGGATCGCGCAGGCCGGGACCGGGGTCCTCGGCGACCCGGGCGCGAGCCGGAACAGGCACGCTCGCACCCGGCCCGGGCCGGCGAGATGTGCCGCCGAGTCGACGACCGCCGCCAGGCTGACAGCCGTCGTCAGGCAGACCCGCGCGCCGGGTGAAATGCGCATGCGGGGCAGGTTAGAGGATCTGCTGACGCCATTCGCGCTCTGCGCCTGTATCCTGCCCGCGAGTTCTCTATCACTATAAGTAATGAGTCTGCCACGGAATGAACTGGGGATTTCAGCTTCCAGATTTCTGGAAAAAGTGCTGGCGCGGCACAGGGCGGGCTGTGCACTCCCGCGCGAAGGTATGCTGCTTCGCAGGTACCGAAACACGATAATGCCCGGGCCATCGCGATCCGTTGTTCTTTTCTGAAGTAAAGCAAGAGATGCTGGCGGAGGTCCATATGCACATCGGATCGGTGCTCCTGGTCATCTGGCTGGCCATCGGCGGCGTGGCCGCCGGGCAGCGCGGTGACTACAGCGGCCCCATCGGCAATTGCAGCAGGGCCGGCACCATCGCTGTGACGATCCTCGCGGGCCCCCTTAACTACATGGGCGCTGACCCGCACGTAAACTGCACCACGCCGCAGCCAAGTAATTAGGCGCGGCC
>JASHPR010000193.1 GCA_030038015.1 Streptosporangiaceae bacterium | reverse complement strand
TGGACTGTGCAGAACAGGCCGATCTGGCGCGTCATCATGATCGGCTTGAACATCCGCGGCCATGGTCGCTTGCACGCGTTCGGCGAGCTGGCACCGCAGGCTGACTGGAGCCGCAGCTGGACGGCCGGCTGTGGACGGCGGTGAATGGGCTGGCGGCGCCCGCCGGGAGCGCGAGGTTTGTGCCTTATCGTCCTCGTTTAGGCATTTCGCCCGCTCGTAGGGCAGGCTGGGATACATGGCAGAGACGCTGATGATGATGGCTGTGCACGCGCACCCGGACAGGCAGGCATTGAGGAACGGGGGCGTGCTCGCCTCCTATTCGGCGCAGGGCATCAGGACAGCGCTCCTTGCCCGTGCTGATGGCGGGACCGGCGCGCCTGGCGGCAGCGAGCCGGGCCGGGACGGTCATGACGAGCGGGCTAGCGGGTCGGGGCCGTGACCGCCGGACGCTACGCCGCCGCCGCCGGCCTGATCGGCCGGTTCGCCGGCGCCTTCTGCCACGCCGTGCCGGCCGACCCGCGCGATGACGGGTTCTTCGGGCCGGCCAGTCTCACCTGGCAGGTCAATGCGGACTTGTCGGCACCGGTGGCAGGCCTGCGCGCGCTGCTGATGCAGGCGTTGCACCCGCTGGTGATGGCCGGCGTCGACCAGCACAGTCGCTGGCGTGCCGACCCGGTCGGCCGGCTCGCCGCGACGTCCGGCTACGTGGCGGCGATCACCTACGGCGACCGGGACAGCGCCAGACGGGCCGCGCAGCGGGTCCGGGCGGTCCACGAGCATGTCCGCGGAACGGACACCGTGACCAGCCTGCGCTACACCGCCAGCGACCCGGCGCTGCTGCTGTGGGTGCACGCGGCCCTGGTGGATTCCGCGCTGGCCGCCACCGGGTTGTTCGGCACGCCGCTGCCGCCCCCGGACGCGGACCGGTACGTCGGCGAGATGACGGTCCCGGCCGAGCTTGCCGGGGTTCCGCGCGACATGATTCCGTCCGATGCCGCCGCCCTGGACCGGTACATGACGGCCGTCCGGCCGCAGCTGCGCCGCACGCCCGCGGCCGCCGAGGTGCTGGCCTGGCTGCTGGACCCGCCCGGCATGGAGGAGGAGATCGCCGGGCTGTGGCAGGACATCACTGGCGCGGCGGTGACCGCGCTGCCGGGCTGGGCGCGGGACATGTACGGCTGCCCTCCGGCTGCCCGGCTGACACCCGGGCGCCGGACGGAGATCCGCCAGGCGCTCGGCGCGCTGGATGCGGCCATCCTCGGCGAGCCGGGCGTGCTGCAGGCACGGCAGCGGCTCGCGGTCCGGGTCCGCTCCACGGCGCCAGTGAAGCCGCACGGGCGTGCGGTCTCGGCGGCGCTCGGCGGCGCGCCGGCCGCGGCCCGGGCCGTGGTACACCCCGGTGCCGCGAAACGGCGCGCCGAGCGCGGGATGGCAGCATTGCTGCTGGCCGCGCGCGGCGGCGTCCGGTACGCGGGCAACGCCCCGCGGCTGTTCGCCGCCGCGGGTGAGCACCGGGAGCAACTGCGCAACGACCTGGCCCTGCGCACCGCCGAGGACGTCGCCGCCACGCTGGGCACCATGAAAGGCGTGCTGATGAAGCTGGGCCAGATGGCCAGCTACGTCAACCAGGGCCTGTCCCCGGCTGCCCGGCGCACGCTCGGCCGCCTGCAAGACAGCGCCTGCCCGATGAGCCCCGCATTGGCCGCGGCGGTCATCACCGACGAGCTGGGCCTGCCGCCGGAGCGGGCGTTTGCGACATGGGATCCCGAGCCGATCGCCGCTGCCTCGATCGGGCAGGTGCACCGAGCGATCACCCGTGACGGCCGCGCGGTGGCGGTGAAGGTGCAGTACCCGGGCATCGCCGAGGCCATCGAGGCCGACCTGGGCAACGTCGCGCTGCTGCGCCGGCTGCTCCGGGTCATCGCGCCGGCCCAGGATGCCGGTGCGCTGCTCGCGGAGCTGCGGGAGCGGGTCACCCAGGAGCTCGACTACCGCACCGAGGCCCGCAGTCAGCAGATGTTCGCCGACTTCTACGACGGCCACCCGACCATCGGCGTGCCGGGGATCATCGCCGAGCTGTCCACCCGCCGGGTGCTGACCAGCGAGCTCGCGGTCGGCGCCCGGTTCGCCGAACTGGCCGGCTGGCCGCAGGCCGAGCGGGACCTGGCCGCCGAGACCATCTACCGGTTCGTGTTCCGCAGCCTGTACCAGGCGCACATCTTCAACGGCGACCCGCATCCGGGCAACTACCTGTTCGGCGGCGGCGGCAAGGTTACCTTCCTGGACTTCGGGCTGGTCAAGCGCTTCACCGCCGACGAGTTGCGGCCGCTGGTCGACATGGTCCGATGCCTGTGCGTCGACCATGATCCCGAGGCCTTCCGCCGGGCCAACGTTGACGCCGGCGTCCTGCTGCCCGGCGCGCCGGTGTCCACCCAGACCGTCGTCGAGCAGATGGCCATCTTCTACGACACCGTCCGCGAGCCAGGACCGCGCACCATGACCGGCCAGTACGCCTCCGCGGTCGCCGGGCGCTTCCTCGACCTGCGCAGCCCGCTGGCCGCCTACGTGCAGCTCCCCCGCTCCTACGTGATCTTGCAGCGGATCAACCTCGGCCTGTACGCGCTGCTCGGCGAGCTGTCCGCGACCGCGGACTGGCGCCGCATCGCCGAGGAGATCTGGCCGTTCATGCAGGCGCCACCGTCCACCCCGATCGGGACGGCCGAGGCCGCCTGGCGTTCAGGAAGAGACATTGACGCCGGCCAACAGTGGTGGCCGGACCAGGCCAGGGCCCGGCTAGGCATGCAAGGTGCGTGACAGCCGGGATGCCTCCCGCCAGCTGGTAAACCGCCCGCAAGCCGCAGAAAGATGACCGGCGGCCACGACCTGGCTGGCAACCCCAGGCACCATCATCGGCCCTCCCGCACCGGACAACCTCGGGCTTGCGCGCGGCGCGTCTCCGCTCGCGCCGCCTGCGTGCCGCCGACGGGACAGTGGTGTCGCCCTGGCACATCGGCCAGTGCATGTCGGCACGAGCAGGTGCTCCGCCTCGGGCGGTCCGTCAGGCAGCCGGCAACGCTGTACTGACGGCAGCTGCTTCCCGCCGTTGGCCTGCCCCTCTGGTAGCGCTCGGCCAAGCCCGGCAGCTTGCGGCCGAACGCAGGCCGCAGCTGCTCGGAACCCAACGCACCGACCAGTCATGACAGCGACATGATCACCCTCAACGGAATCACGCTTCGTAATGAGCCGGGCCTGCGGCAGCCGGGAAACATCCGCCTGATTGCTGGTCATCCGCGGCGCGCCCACGCGGGATGCAATAACGGGTATCCGGAGAGTACCGCTGGCTCGGGGACCGGTGCTCCGCAGGTTGTCAGTAGCGGCGGCGACCGGGTTCCAGCCCGGTAAGGCGCAGCAGGAGCAGCAGCACCCAGGCGCCGATGACCGACCCGATGAGGCCGACGGGGTGGAAGCCGTGCACGCTCAGCGAGCGGTACTCGACCAGGTTCTGCAGGAATCCGCCCACGAAGGAGCCGGCGATGCCGAGCACGATGGTGCCGAAGACCCCGAGCGGGTCACGGCCGGGCATAAGCAGGCGTGCGATCGCGCCGGCGATGAACCCGACGATCAGCAACACGATGATGAAGACGACCATGCCGGTAAGACTCCCTCCTGCGGGTTATGCCTCATTCGCCAGGATATTGGCCTGCAAGGAGTGGTCGAGCGTACCGCTCTGACCTCCGGGACGCCGCCTCCGGTCGCCAGCCGGAGAAGCAGCCGGCCGATGAGGATGTCCTTCGGCCATTGTCCGTACCGCCCGAGGGCGGCGTGGCTGGTAACAGCCACTCGGCAGGGAGGGCACGGATTGCGATAAATCTGTGACAGGTTGTCCGTGACATCGTGTTATGTTCGCTCTGCTGCCGGGTGACGGCGAGGCGGGAGCAGGTCAGGTCAGCCGGACCAGGCCGCTGACTGCCAGATAGGCGCCCAGGAGCACGGCGATGGTGGCCATGAGCTGCAGAGCGTGGCTCATCAGCCAGGCCTGGGTGTGCTTGAGCCGCGCCCTGGTGGCCTCGGGCCTGAGCTCCAGGAAGGCGAACGGGATGAGGATCAGCAAGAAGTCGATGATAACGAAGATGACGACGGCGATGACCTGGGTCGCGGTCGAGGACTTCCCGGTGACCAGGTCGTGCAGCGCGGCGAGGTAGCTGGCGCCCGGGATCCCGATCACGGCGCCGACGAGCATGGCGAGCCCGAGCCGGGGCTCGCTGAGCACCCGCTGCGCCCAGCCGTCCTTCTTCTCCGGCTTGTCCGGCGGCCCGTCCCCGGCCGGGACCGGTACGTTGCGCCGGCCGTGCAGGCGGCCCGTGGCGAGCAGCCCGCCGGCGGCGAGCAGCAGCAGTCCCAGGGCCAGGTCGACGCCCGCGCTCACCGAGGCCTGGGCCTTGATGGCATCGGCGTGGAAGACGAGCACGTCCAGCAGGCCGATCGCCACAGCCACGGTCATGCCGCCGAGCAGCAGGCACAAGAACATCGCCCGCGGCCGCCGGTTCTCGATCAGCACCAGATCCAGGGCCAGCAGCTTCGGGTTCAGCGCCGAGAGGAACGCCAGCGCGAAGAACTCGGCGTTCATCGCCGGTCAGCGGCTTTC
>JASHPR010000192.1 GCA_030038015.1 Streptosporangiaceae bacterium | reverse complement strand
CCGGCGCTGCCCCCCGCGCATGACACACCGCCAGCGGAACCCGGCGCAAGGCCGCCTCCGCGGCCGCCCATTCCAGCGCCCGCACGCTCGCGGCCGAGCCATCAAAGCCGGCCACCACCCCCGGCCCGCTCATCTCATCACCCCCTCCGGAAACCTACGTCAAAAGCCCGGGCCGGGCAGTGCGCCCGGCCCGGGATCATGTCCAGGACGGTTGTCATGCGGCCTTCGGCTGCTGCGTGCCGACTGCCTTCGGGGCGATCTCCGCCACCGGACGGCTGCGCCGCCCGAACACGACCGCGGTCACCGAGCCGATCAGCGACAGGCCCGCGAGCACGAAGGCGGTGATCGATGCGATGTAAATGATCTGTGACACCTTCCACCACCCGTAGGCGCTCAGCAGCATCGCGCGCAGCGTCGTGCCCTGGAACGAGACCCCCTCCAAAGCGCTGAGCGTCGCCGCCTGAGCGGAACCTGGCTTGGCCGCCCGTGCCGCGCTGCTGACCGTGGCGTAAACGCCGTGATACGGCATTTCCGACAGGTGAACCGCGATGAAGTGGTCCGCGTACGCCTCGGCCTGCTGCCCGGTCAGCAGCTGCTGGCCCGCATACTGCGAGACACTCGGGATCATGCTCGGGGTGATTTCCGTTCCCGCCTTCGGGTGGGCGAACGCCGCCTTCGACGGGAAGAAGATCTGCTGCGCGGCGAGCTGGTTATGCACGGTGTTGTGGAGATAGGTGGATCCCCAAATCAGGAATCCGCCTGCCGCCGCAAGGACCACAGCTAGCGCCAGTCCAACCCAAGTCAGGGGGGAAAGGGCCTTGGGGCTCATTGTACCTGCCTCCTGTCTGGAGCCCGGGCCTCCTGACCCGGGTTACGCTCCGTATCGGTCACATGGAGCTTCTCGCCGGTGGGGTCAGGCCGGCCACGGCTGAATGACCTCATTGCAGAGGACCTCGGTCATTCCCATGGAGGGGACTTCGGTCATTGCCCCGAGCCGGGATATCGGCGGCGGGTGCCTGCGCGGAAGCCGGGCGGCGGGTGCCTGCAGGGGACGCCGGGCGACCCGTGCCTGCGGGGACGCCGGCCCGCGCGCCGCGGGACGGGGCCAGCTGCCCGATATGGACCAAAGACCCTACCGGCAGACATCGAGGCGGCATGGGCTGAGGATCAGGAGGTGATGGCCATGGCAGGACTGATGAGGCGCGAGCCGCGCGCCGAGGCCGGCGAGTACTACAGCCCGATCGACCGCCTGTTCGACCAGTGGGCGAGGATGATGCCGCTGGCGGCGTTGCCGTTCCCGCGCTGGGACGCGGAGGGCCTGATCAGGGTCGAGGAATTCCGGGAGGACGGCACCCTGGTTGTGCGGGCCGATCTTCCGGGCATCGACCCGGAGAAGGACGTGGAGCTGACCGTGTCGGATGGGATGCTGCACATCGAGGCCGAGCGCCGTGAGGAAGAGAAGAAGGAGGGGAAGGGATACCTGCGCCAGGAGCTGCGCTACGGGTCCTTCTCCCGTTCGCTGCCGCTTCCCGAGGGCGTGACCGAGTCCGACATCAAGGCCACCTACAAGGCGGGGACCCTGGAGATCCGGATCCCTGAGCCGAAGCAGGAGCCAGCCAAGAAGATCCCGATTGCCAAGTCCTGAGCGGGACCCGGCTGGATGGCGCCTGCGGGATCGAGCCCGCACGGCGCCGTCCGCTGCCAGCAGCAGGCGGCCTTGCGTTGTTCATGCGGTGCGCGCCGGCTCTGGCTCGGCCTGCACCTGGTAGCCGTCGACGATAACCACCGGGCAGGGGGCGCCGCGCAGGCAGTCACGGGCGACCGGCCCGATCGGCGGCCCCGGCTTGCCCACCGGGGCGCCGGCCACGCCCGCGGAGCGGGTGCAGCCCAGAACGAGCATCGCCGCGCCTGCCGCGCGGTCGAGAAGCACCCGCACCGGCAGGCCATCGACAAGCTCAAGACGAACGATCGGCCATGCGCCCGGGCCGACCGCCTCCCGCACCGTCGCTGTGAGCGCTGCTTCCCGTGCCGCCCGGTCATCCGCGCCCTGGACCGCGCTGAGCGGCGCGTAGCTGGCCGGTGACACGGCCCCGCGGTCCCGGACGTACACGACGTGCAGCCACATGCCCCGAAGCTGCGCCTCCGCCGCAGCCCAGCGCGCCGCGGCTATCGAAGCCGGGGAACCGTCAACCCCTACCAGGATCCGCCCGCCGGAAGCCTGCAGCGCCATCTTTCTCGCCTCCCAGGCTCGCGGTTACCAGTCCTCTGCACCCAGCCTGCAGTCCGCTCTGGCAGCCAGCCAGGGCCAAACGTCACTAACCGAGCGGGGGAGGCGCCCGTTCAGCCGGGCAGGATGCCGCTGTCCGCGTCGCGGAGTGCGGTCCCCGGGGCCGGCCGTGGGGACAGGACCAAGGGCCCAGCGACCCGGTGGCCTATGCCCCTGCCCGTCCGCACCCGTCCGCACCAGGCTAGTGGTACAGACGGGCCGGAGGTGATCATAATGACTGGCAAAACCCGGGCGGCGCCGCGGCTGGTGCGGCTGGCTCGGCTGCTCATCGGCCCGAATAAACTGCGGCGGCCCTCCGACCGGATCGAGGGCCTTATTATGTTGCTGCTGTCTGCGGTGTTTGCCGCCGCCGTTGTGGCAGCGCCTATCTTCGGCGAGCACCTCTACCAGTCCCAGCGCGCGGTCGCGGCCCGGTTGCACCCGGCCACGGCAGTGCTGACTCAGGGCGGCCCGTCCAACGGCTACATGACATCCCAGGGTGAGGCTGCCGCTCGCTGGCGGGCGCCAGACGGCCGCCAGGAAAAAGGCATCCTCACCACGGTGACCGCTCCCGCCATCGCCGGCGCGTCGGCCGGGGCCCGTGTCCCGGTGTGGCTCACCGAGACCGGCCAGCCACAGGCCCCGCCCGCGGGTGCCCTCGAGGAGATGTTCTCCTCGGTCGTGCTCTCGGTCGGCGCGGTGTGCGGCGTGGCGATCGCCCTGCTCATCTGCTACTGGATGTGCCGCCTGGCGATCGACCGGCGGCGCCTGGCCGCATGGGCGTCCGACTGGTCGATGACCGGCCCACGGTGGACGACGCGCCTCTGATCATGCGAGGCAGCCGTTCCCGTCAGGCTGGCTCAGCCGCCGGCCGCAGCAGCGTGCTTCCTGGGGTGAGGACATGACAGCAAGGACATCCGTCCCTTCTGCGGCCCGGCCGGCTCGCCACCCAGGGGCCGCACGCCCCTGGATCGCGCTTGCGGTGCTGTGTGTCTCGCTGCTGATCGTGACGCTGGACAACACGGTTCTCAACGTCGTGCTGCCGACGCTGGTCCGGGAGCTGCACGCGACAACCAGCCAGCTGCAGTGGATCGTGGACGCGTACGTGATGGTCTTCGCCGGCCTGCTGCTGGTGGCCGGCAGCGTGGCCGACCGTGTCGGCCGGAAGCGGACCTTCCTGGCCGGCCTGGCGGCGTTCGCCGCCGGGTCGACATGGGCGGCGTTCTCCGGTTCGGTCGGGGTGCTGATCGCCGCCCGGGCGAGCATGGGCATCGGCGCCGCGCTGATCATGCCGTCGACCTTGTCGATCATTACCGACATGTTCCGGGACCCCGGCCAGCGGCAGCGGGCGATCGGCCTGTGGGCGGGGACGACCGGCGTGGGCATCGCCCTGGGGCCCATCATCGGCGGCCTGCTGCTCGCGCACTTCTGGTGGGGGTCGGTGTTCCTGATCAACGTGCCGATCGCGGCCGTGGGCCTGCTGTGCGCGGTCCCGCTGGTGCCCGACTCCAGGAACCCGGCCGCTTCCCGGCCGGACCTGGCCGGCGCGCTGCTGTCGATCGCCGGGCTGGCTCTCGTGCTCTGGTCGCTGATCGAGGCTCCGGTGCGCGGGTGGTCGTCGGCGCTGGTGATCGGCGCCGGCCTGGGCGGCCTCGCGGTCCTCGCGGCCTTCGCGGCCTGGGAGCGGGCCAGCAGTCACCCGATGCTGAACCTGGACTTCTTCCGGCGGCGCCAGTTCTCCGCCGCGATCTCGTCGGTCGGGCTGGTCACGTTCGGGCTGTTCGGCGCGCTGTTCGTGCTCACCCAGTACCTGCAGTTCGATCTTGGCTACACCCCGCTGCAGGCCGGGATCCGGGTGCTGCCGGCCGCGGGGGCGATCGCGCTGGTCGCCCCGCTGTCCACGCTGCTCGTCCGGGCGGTGGGGACGAAGCTGACCGCGGCGGCCGGGCTGGCGATCGTCGCCGGGGGCCTCTGGCAGATCTCCGGCGCCACCGCCGCCACAACCTACCTGGGCACGCTGCCCGGCATGATCATGCTGGGGATCGGCGCTGGCCTGGTGATCCCGTCCTGCTCTGCCTCGGTCATGGGCTCGCTCCCCCGCGAGCACACCGGCATCGGGTCGGCCACCAACGGGGCGGTTCTGCAGATCGGCGGCGCCCTGGGCGTGGCGGTCATCGGGAGCTTGCTGTCCACCCGCTACCAGAACCACGTCACCGCCGCGCTGGCGCCTTACCACGTCCCGCTCACGGTGCTGAGCACGATTCTCGGCTCCCTGGGCGGGGCGCTCGGGGTGGCCGCGCGTGTCGGCGGCGTCCTCGGCGCCGCGCTCGACCACCTGGCCCGGTCGGCGTTCATCAGCGGCATGGACCTGGGCCTGGGAGTCGGCACGGCGGTTGCCCTGGCCGGCTGCCTGCTCGCGCTGGCGGCGCTGCCCGCCCGCCCAGCGGCGCAGGGTGATGGTCAGCGCGCTCATCGCCGGCGGCACCGGTAAACAGAACGGAACGCCGGCCCGGGCGCTGGCAGGGCTGACGGTGTCAACCGCCGCGGCTTCCGGCCGCGCCAGGCGGGTCAGGCCGCGTTCGGGGCCGCGCCAGGCGGGTCAGACCGCGTCGCGGTCGCGTTCGCCGGTCCGGACCCGCAGCACGCTCTCCACGTCGCAGATCCAGATTTTGCCGTCGCCGATGGTGCCGGTGTTGACCGACTTGGCGATGGCGTCAGCCACCGGCCCGGCCGCCTCGTCTTGCACGACGGCATCGACGCGCAGCTTGGGCAGGACCAGGGCCCGCTGATTGGCGCCCTCGACCGCCTCCCGGTAGCCGTACTGCTGGCCGAAACCCCTGACCTCCGTCACCGTGAGTCCGCGCGCCCCGGCGTCCGTCACGGCCCGCATGAGCTCATCGAGCTTCTCGGGCCTGATGACCGCAGTGACCAGTTTCATCGGGTGTCGCCTCCCTGTCCGAGATCCCGCGGCAGGCCGCAGCCATGGTCACAGCACCATCTTCCACTGCGGCGCCCCGGCGGCCAGTAGGGGCCTTCTGCGGAGGGCAGCGGGACGGTGGTCCCGGGAGGCGGTGACGTCGGGCTCCAGACGCGTGGGACCTTCGGCTCTCCCGGCGCCGGGACGTCAATGGCGAACGTGGCGCGCAAGCACTGCCTAATGCGGAGGAGATGGTCGCCATGCGAGCCCTCGTGTATCACGGGCCCGGCGCCAAGGCTTGGGAGGAGGTGCCGAAGCCGGACATCATCGCCGACACCGACGCGATCGTGCGAGTCGACACGGTGACGATCTGCGGCACGGATCTGCACATCCTCAAGGGTGACGTCCCCGCGGTGACCGCCGGGCGGATACTCGGCCACGAGGCGGTCGGGACCGTCGAAGCGATCGGCAGCGGTGTGAAGACGGTCATCGCCGGCGACCGCGTGCTCGTCTCCTGCATCTCCGCGTGCGGTGCCTGCCGGTTCTGCCGCGAAGGCCACGCCGGGCAGTGCATGGGCGGCGGCGGCTGGATCCTGGGGCACAAGATCGACGGGACGCAGGCCGAGTATGTCCGCGTGCCGTTCGCGGACACCTCTACCTACCTGGTACCGGACGGCGTGACCGACGAGGGCATCCTCATGCTGGCCGACATCCTGCCGACCGGCTACGAGGTGGGCGTGCTCAACGGCGGGGTGCGGCCAGGCGACGTGGTCGCGGTGGTCGGCTCCGGCCCCATCGGCCTGTCGGCGATCACCGGCGCCCGGCTGTTCAGCCCGAGCCACGTGGTCGCGATCGACCTGGCCGACTCCAGGCTGGAGGCGGCGAAGCAGTTCGGCGCCGATATCACCGTCAACAATGTCACGGAGGATCCGCTGGAGCTGATCCGCTCGCTCACCAGCGGGCTGGGTGCCGACGTGGCCATCGAAGCGGTCGGCGTGCCCGCCACGTTCGAGCTGGCTGTCAAGCTGTCCCGGCCGTGCGGCAGGGTCGCCAATATCGGCGTGCACGGCGAGCCAGCGACCTTGCACCTCGAGGAGCAGTGGATCAGGGACATCACGATCACGACCGGCCTGGTCGACACCTACTCCACCCCGACGCTGCTGCGCCTGGTCACCACCCGCCAGATCGACCCAGCACGGTTCGTCACCCACCGGTTCGCGCTGGACGAATTCGATGAAGCCTATGACGTTTTCGCCCGGGCGGGAGAGACCGGTGCGCTCAAGGTCGTTTTGAGCCGGACGTCCTGATCCTCTGTCCCGAGCCCGGCCTGCGTGCGCCCTGCCAGGGCCGGCGGGCAGGGCAGGCAGGGACCAATGACCCCTAGCACCAAGCGGTCATGGCGGTGGATGCTGTACGGGGGATTGTCTGCCTGCGGAGGGCAGCCCCGGCAGAAGGAGCATGACATGGCCGGAATTGTTGTGGGCATCGATGGCTCAGACCATTCTGAGGAGGCCCTGGTGTGGGCGGTGAAGCACGCGGCACTTGAGCACGCTCCGCTCACGGTCCTGACCGTTCACGAGGTCGCGGTGAGCGCTTGGACGGGGAACCCGATCATCTACGCGGAAGACAAGCCCGCGGAAGAGAAGGCCCAGCATGCGGCGCAGGAAGCAGTCGACAAGGTCATCGGCGATCTTGGTGTCCGGCCTGACTCGGTGACCGTGCGCGCGATCAGCGGACGGCCCGCCCAGGCGCTCGTCGAGGCGTCGCACGACGCGGACCTGCTCGTTGTGGGCTCGCGCGGCGCTGGCGGGTTCGCCAACCTGCTGACCGGCTCGGTGACGTCGCAGGTCGTCAGCCACGCGGCCTGCCCGGTCGTGGTCATCCGGCACTGACCGGCGGAAGGGTCCTGAGGCCCGCACAAAGGTGCCCAGCGGCGGTGCATGCCGATGCGAGGCGTGAGCGACGCTCGGCGAGGACGTGCCGTGCCTGCGGCCCGTCGCTGAGCTGGGAGGGAAGGTCATGACGATCCGGGTAGGGATCAACGGGTTCGGCCGCGTCGGGCGGGCGTTCGTGCGCCGGGCGCTGGAGAGGGAGGACATCGAGGTCGTCGCGGTGAACGACATCACCGATGCCCGGACGCTCGCGCACCTGCTCGAGTTTGACTCGACCTACGGCCGGCTGAACGCGGAGGTCGGGCATTCCGATGATGCGATCACCATCAACGGCAGCCCTATCCGCGTCCTGTCCAGCCGGGACCCGGCCGGGATCGACTGGGGCGGGCTCGGCGTCGCGATCGTGGTGGAGTCCACCGGAAAGTTCCGCGCCCGCGACCAGGCGGCGGTGCACCTCAAGGGCGGTGCCCGGAAGGTCCTGCTCTCCGCGCCCGGCAAGGGCGCGGACCTGACCGTGGTGGTGGGGGTGAACGACGGCGAGTACGACCCGGAGCGGCATGACGTGATCTCGAACGCCTCCTGCACGACCAACTGCGTGGCGCCGATGGCCAAGGTGCTGAACGACGCGTTCGGCCTGGAGCAGGGGCTGATGACCACCGTGCACGCCTACACCGCTGACCAGATGCTGCTCGACGGCCCGCACAAGGACCTGCGCCGGGCGCGCAGCGCGGCGGTCAGCATCGTGCCGACGACCACCGGGGCGGCCAGGACGACCGGGGAAGTGATCGCCGAACTGGCCGGGCGGCTGGACGGTGTGGCCGTGCGCGTGCCGGTCGAGGACGGATCGCTCACCGACCTGACGGCGGTGCTCGGGCGGGACGTGACCGCCGCCGAGCTCAACGACGCCTTCGAGCAGGCCGCCGCGGGGCCGATGGCCGGCATCCTGCGCTACAGCACCGATCCGCTGGTCTCCCGCGACATCATCGGCGACGCTGCCTCGTGCGTGTTCGACTCCGGCCTGACCCAGGCGGCGGGCAGCCTGGTGAAGGTCTTTGGCTGGTACGACAACGAGTGGGGTTACGCGTGCAGGCTCGCCGACCTCACCGCGATCGTGGGCGGCCGGCTGTGACCTCGGCGATGATGGGCAGTAACCGGGACAGGAGTGCCAGCGGCTGATGAGTGACACGGGCGAAACGGGCCGGGACGGCGCGGCGGACGGCGCGCGCCCGATCAAGGTGTTCCTGCTGGATGATCATGAGGTGGTCCGGCGGGGGGTGCGTGAGCTGCTGGAGGGTGAGCCGGATATCACGGTAGTGGGTGAGGCGGGGACGGCGGAGTCGGCGCTGGCGCGGATCCCGGCGTTGCGGCCGGATGTGGCGGTGCTGGATGTGCGGCTGCCGGACGGGGACGGGGTGAGTGTGTGCCGGGAGATCCGGTCGCGGATGCCGGAGGTGGCGTGCTTGATGCTGACCTCGTTCGGTGATGATGACGCGTTGTTTGATGCGATCATGGCGGGGGCGGCGGGGTATGTGCTGAAGCAGATCCGGGGGACG
>JASHPR010000191.1 GCA_030038015.1 Streptosporangiaceae bacterium | reverse complement strand
CGCCGCGTCCGCGTCGGGGCAGGCCGCGCACGCCATGACGCACGCCTGGCTGTTCACCGGGCCGCCGGGGTCGGGGCGTTCGGTGGCGGCGCGGGCGTTCGCGGCCGCGCTGCTGTGTGCCAGCCAGGGCTGTGGCCGGTGCCCGTCCTGCCACCAGGTGGCCGCGGGAACCCACGCCGACCTGCTGCTGGTCCGGCCGGACGGGCTCTCGTACGGGGTGCGGCAGACCAGGGATCTGGTGCTTCGCGCAGCCGCGGCGCCGGTCAGCAGCCGGTGGCGGGTCGTCCTGTTCGAGGACGCGGATCGTGCCACCGAGCAGGCAGCGAACGCGCTGCTCAAAGCCATCGAGGAACCGGCGCCGCGGACGGTCTGGCTGCTCTGCGCGCCGTCAGGGGAGGACCTGCCCACGACGATCAGGTCGCGGTGCCGGCTGATCACGCTGCGCACGCCGCCCACGGCGGCGGTCGCCGAGGTGCTCATGCGTGACGGGATCGGCGAGGAGCAGGCCCTGGCGGCCGCGCGGGCAGCCCAGGGCCACATCGGCCGGGCCCGCAGGCTGGCCACCGACCCGCAGGCGGCCGCGCGCCGGGCCGAGGTACTGCAGGTCCCGCTGCAGGTCTCGGCCGCCTGGCCGGGCGGTGGTCTCGGCAACGCGCTGACCGCGGCGGCGGCGCTGGTCAAGGCCGCCGAGAACGAAGCCGCAGCGGTCACCGAAGAGCTCGATGTCCCGGAACGCGAAGCCCTCCGCCGGGCGTTCGGCGAAGGCTCCACGGGCAGGGGGGTGGCAACGGCCGTGCGCGGCGCGGCCGGCGCCCTCAAGGAACTCGAGGACCGGCAGAAGTCCCGGGCGACCAGGGTGAAGCGCGACGCGCTCGACCGTGCCCTGCTCGACCTGGCCGGCTTCTACCGTGACGTGCTCGCGCTCCAGGTCGGCGCGGACGTGGAGCTCGCCAACGAAGCGCAGCTGGCCGACCTGGAGCGGGTGGCCGCGGCCGGATCGCCGGCGACCACCGTGCGCCGGATCGAGGCGATCATGAACTGCCGGGAGCGGCTGGCCGCGAACGTCGCCCCCCTGCTCGCCGTCGAAGAGCTGACCCTGGCCCTCGCCTCCCGCTAGCCATCGGCCGGACAGCAGGTGCGGGGCGGACGTCGCGCAGGGTCTGGCAAAGCCGAGATTCCTTTACCCGGCAGCTGAGCTGCAAATAGCACCAGTCAGCTACCGGGATCACGGAAACGGCTTGCCTGGGAGGCCCGGATCGGGGCGGCTGGGCAGCCCGTCGTGATCGTCCCGTAACCTGGGGCCCGTGGGCATGATGATGGCGGTCAGCTTCGAGCGGAGCGGCCGGCTGTACTACCTGGACCCCGGACCGTACACGCCGGCCGTCGGGGACAAGGTGCTCGTGCCCACCGACGCCGGGCCAGAGGTGGCCGAGTGCATCTGGGCCCCGCAGTATGTGGATGACGACATCGGCGGCCTGCCGGTGTGCGCGGGCATGGCCACCGAGGAGCACCTGAGCAGGGACGAGGCCCGCCGGGCCCGGCGCGCCGAGGCCCGGGTGGCCGCGCGGCGGCTGGTGCGCGAGCACGAGCTGCCGATGAAGGTCGTTGCGGTGGACTACGTGGACCCGCCCGAGGTGTTCACCATCTACTTCAGCGCGCCGCACCGGGTTGACTTCCGCGGCCTGGTGCGGGATCTGGCGAACCGTCTGCACGCCCGGGTCGAGTTGCGCCAGATCGGGCCGCGGGACGAGGCCAGGCTGCAGGGGGGGATCGGGCCGTGCGGGCGGGACCTGTGCTGCGCCACGTTCCTGAAGGATTTCGAGCCTGTCTCGGTGCGGATGGCCAAGGACCAGGACCTGCCGGTCAACCCGATGCGGATCGCCGGCGCGTGCGGGCGGCTCATGTGCTGCCTCAAGTACGAGCATCCGCTCTACCAGAAGTTCCACCGGGAAGCGCCGAAGATCGGGGCGTCGGTGGAGTCGCCCGAGGGGCCGGGAGTCGTGGTCGGCCACAACGTGCCCGGCGATCAGGTCGTGGTCAAGCTCGCCGAGGACGGCCGGCGCTGTGCTTGCCCGAAGGCCAGCGTGTGCGGGTCGCGGCAGGCTTACGAGGCGACGTACGGGCGGGGCTGAGCTCGGAACACTGGCCTGTTCAGCCGGCCGCCGTGCCGAGCGCGGCCAGCAGCACCAGGAGCATCGTGGTGACGGCGAGCACACCATGGGCCGCGGCCACCAGCGGCGAGAGCCGGGCACTGACGGACGCCCTGCCGGAGACGCCGGCACCCGTCCGGCCTCCGCTCACGCCGCCTGCACCGGCATGTTCCCGCCCCTCACCCCGCGCGCCTGCGCCGTCCCGGGTCACGATGGCCGCGCCGACGCCCGCCGCGCGGGCGCTGGCTGCTGAGGCGCCGCCGTCCGGCCGCACGCTGAACGCCCCGGAACCGGCCACGGTGGTGGCCGCATCAAGGCCGGCGGCTTCGGCCGGGTCTCCTCTGGCCGCGGGGCGACCGCGATGCGGCAGGCCGGCGGCAAGCGCGGCCATCCCGAGCCCGGCCACCGGCAAGAGCACTGCGACAGATGTCCAAGCCAGTGCGGCCCAGCCGGTGACCAGGTAGGCAGCCCAGAGCACCAGCCCGCCGAGCGCGAGCCCGAAGTGCCCGAAGATCACGGACGGCGGTGAGCCCGTGTCGCCGCCGGTGCCGGGGAGACGCCGCAGGGAACCACCGTGCGCGATCCACGAGCCAAGCACATAGCCGCCGCTGCTGGCCGTGACCAGCCAGGCGATGAGCGCGGCGAGGCTCATCGGGAGGTCTCTGGCGCGGCGTGGCGCCGGCGATCCCGATACGGTCGGCAAGGCACTGGCCGCCGTCTGGGGCAGCGCGGTGACCAGGTCATACAGGTACCCGGCGGCCTCGGCTTCGCGCTTTCTCCGCAGCGCCTTCGGCGCGTCGCCAGTGACCCTGAGCACGGCCAGGACTACGGCCTGATTGACCTCGGCCCTGCTCAGGCCCTGGCACGCCGCAGGTATCCCGGTCACTGTGACGTGGTGCTCAATGGCGAATACGCCGTAAGCCGTGCATCCGCCCACGCCAGCCTGGGATGGGCCGCCCGCGGCACCCGCATCACCGGCCGCGTGTGCCCCGCACCCGGAGACGGCCAGGGCGGTGAGCATGCCGCCCGCAACCGCAGCGATCTTGACGAGTTTCACTGCTTCTCCCGCGGCGAGCGCCGGCCGGCACTGACCACACACTAGTGCAGCCCGCGCTGCGCCGACCCGGTAGACTCCTGGGGCTGCCGTCTGACCCGGCGGCACGCCGCCTTAGCTCAGTCGGCAGAGCGGTTCACTCGTAATGAACAGGTCGTCGGTTCGATTCCGACAGGCGGCTCCAGAAAGCTCCAGCTCATCCCCATGATCAGCGATCAAGTTAGGTGCTTGCAGCCTTCGGGGGAGCCAAACGGGGAGCCAACTGCTTGTAGGCTTCTGTCCATGGCGCAGCCTGTGAAGCGCCGGGGTCACGGCGAAGACGCGATCTACTGGGACGAGAGCAAGAGCCGCTGGTACGGCTCCGTCAGCCTCGGCTTCGACTCCGGCGGCAAGCGGCTGCGGCGCAAGGTCTCCGGCAAGACCAAGACCGAGGTCAAGGACAAGCTCAGGGAGCTGCACTCCGACCTGGACGCGGGCGTGCAGACGTCGGCCAGCTACACCGTCGACCAGGCGGTTGCCGACTGGATGCGCGAGGGCCGAGACGGACGGTCGCCAAGCACGCTGCGCCGTGACGAGCGGATCCTGCGGCCGGTGCTGGCCCTGATCGGGAGCATCCCGCTGCACGCGCTGCGCACGCACGACGTCCGCCGGGCGCTGGCCGAGCTGGCCGCGTCGCGATCGAGTGCGACCGTGGCGCTGGCGCACAACTGCCTGGTGCGCGCCATCCGTCATGCCGAGTCCGGGGATCATGTGCGGCGTAACGTCGCCGCGCTGGTGAAGCCGCCGCCTGGCCAGGCCGGGCGCCCGTCTAGGGCCATGACCGCGGACCAGGCGGCGGCGTTGCTGCGCGTGGCTCAGGGCGATGATTACCTCGGCGCCTATGCGATCTTGTCGCTGACCACCGGTATCCGGACGGAGGAGGCGCGGGCTCTGCGCTGGGATCATGTCTCGCTCGACGGTGACCCTGCGGCGGGAGTGCCGCCGCATATGGCCGTGTGGCGGTCGGTCCGGGCCGGAAGCGATACCAAGACCGAAAGGTCCAGGCGGACCTTGGGACTGCCGCAAAGTGCTGTGGTGGCGTTGCGGGAACAGCGCAAGCGGCAAGCTGCGGCTCGGCTGGCGGCGGGCGAGTTGTGGCAGGATCATGGCCTGGTCTTCACCAGCAGTACGGGTAAGCCGCTGGACGACGCGAACGTCCGTCGCGGCTTCCGGGCCCTGTGCGAGAAGGCTGGTATTGGTGACTCGTGGTCGCCAAGGGAGTTGCGGCACACGTTCGTCAGCTTGATGTCGGAGTCCGGAGTCGCGGTGGAGGAGATCGCCCGTTTGGCCGGGCACTCCAGTTCCCGCACGACCGAGGTCGTCTATCG
>JASHPR010000190.1 GCA_030038015.1 Streptosporangiaceae bacterium | reverse complement strand
GCGGCTGCCAGGCGGCGATCGAGATCACCGACACCTCGGATCCGCGCGGCGGCCAGCCGGGCGACATCGGCATCGATGTGACCCTGCCCGACGCCTGAACGGCAACTACATGGCCGAGGGCAACAGGGTCTACTGCAGCCCGGCGAGCTTCGTCACTCTCGCCAGCGACCAGTGGCTGGCGGCCGGGTACGCGATCTCGCAGGACGACTGCGGGCACACCGGGTACCCGAACCTGCTCATCTCGCCGTGGGTCACGAACCCGGACCCGCCGCCCGCGCTGAACTGGAACAGGATCGATGACTTCGGCTACCTCGCCCAGCATCTGACGGCGGTCGAGTCGAAGGTCGTGATCGACCAGTACTACGGCGTCGGGGCACGCTACTCGTTCTGGAACGGCTGCTCCACCGGCGGGCGCCAGGGCCTGATGGAGGCGCAGCGCTACCCAACGGACTTCAACGGCGTCCTGGCCGGCGCGCCGGCCCTGAACTGGCCTCAGTTCATGGTCGCGCAGATGTGGCCGCAGCTGGTCATGGAGTGGAACAACGACTACCTGCCGACCTGCAAGGAGGATCTGGTCAACTCGGCGCTGCAGGCGCACTGCCCCGACCAGGACGGCCAGGTCGACGGCGTGTTCGACCCGCGCACCTGCGACGTGCTCGGCGTGCTGGACAGCCTGATCGGCACCGTCACGCCGTGAGGCACGTTCACCAGGACCGATGCCCTCGTGGTCCAGGAGATCTGGCAGGGGCCGCGCTATTCCGGCTCGCAGGACAACCTGCTGACCGGCCTGCCCGTCTGGTTCGGGATGGAGCCGGGCGCGAATCTGGCGGGGGCCTATGTCCCTCCGCCGATACTGGGGCCCCGGGGAGGGCTCGGGCTCGCGACCACATACCAGCTGCCCAGCGGGCAGTGGGCCGGCGCGCCGTTCATCCCGAGCGACGACTGGTTCCAGCGGTGGATCACGCAGGATCCGTCCTTCGTCTACACGGACCTGACCTACCAGCAGTACTTCCAGGACTTCCTGAAGTCGGGGCAGATGTTTGACAACGCGCTCGCGACCGACAACCCGGACCTGCAGGCGTTCAGGGCGCACGGCGGGAAGCTGATCATGTGGCAGGGCCCGGCCGACCAGCTGATCTTCACCGGCGACAGCATCAACTACTACAACCACGTGCTCGCGGCCAACGGCGGGATCGCCAGCACCCAACCCGTTCCTGCTCAACGGCCAGCAGGGCCGGCTGCGGTGAGAGCGGCCTTCCGGCATGCCGGGCCGGGGCGGCCAGCCGCGGAGGGCCCGGCAGCGCCGCGCGCCGGCCCCTGGCCCGCATGCCCGTGCCAAGCCGCGGCGCGGTGGCTGACGGACTGGACCCAAGGTGCCCAGGGCGAGGGGTCAGTTGTCACCGGCGTGGTGTACTCGAACGCGGCGGATGCCGTTTCCCTGCCGCACTTGCGGGCAAGAAGCGTCGCGAGCTTGCCGGGTCCGGACCCGGCCCGGACGCTGCGGGCGTGGGAGATCAGGACGAGGCCGCCGGGCGCGGTGATCGCGCAGGAGTGCCCTGTGGGGCAGCCACTCATGACGGCAGCGACGATCAGCGCCATCGCGAGGACGTCGGTGCACAGGGCATCCCCGAGGCCGGGCTTGAGGGCGATGTGCTCGCCGAAGACCACGATCGCGGCAGTGCTCTCATCCGGCCACTTGCTGTCCCCGGCGGCACCGTCGAGCACCGTGATGCCAAGCCGCATCGCGGTATCGTGCAGGCGGCCAAGAGGGCCAGAAGCCTCAGGTTCAGGCATTGACTGAGTGCGCGGGAGGCCGGCGGCCCTTGACCGGTGGGCTTAGCGGCCCGGCTGGTCGACAGCTCCCGCATAGACCGGGGAGCCGGTCTCGTGCGCGATTGCCAGGGCCGGCTGCGCGAGGACCGGCACAGGGACGGCACTTGCTGCGATCTCGGCGTGTATTGCCGCGATCTCGGCGTGCCTTGCGCTGGTCTCGGCATGCCAGCGGGTAAGCGTGAGCCACAGCGGGATCCCGGCCCAGCAGCCGAAGAACACGAGCGCAAGTGGGATGTTCAGCCAGAACCAAGCCACGATGACCCCTCCCCAGTGGTCGAATTCGGCGGGCGCCCCGACGAAGGGCACTCACCTGCACGGAGCATTCAGATAGGTGCCTGATACACGGCCCCCTGATGCCAGCGTGCACAAAGCGCAGCCCGGATCGCGCTCGCCCACCCCTGCATAGCCAGGAAGCTACGCACTCCTCCGCATGGCCGGCATCCGGGATTTCACCGGGTTCTTCCCTAGGCCTGGGCCCTGGGCGTCTCGCGATCGCGGATGCGGGCCGCCAGCTGGTGGCGGTGGCTGACCCCCAGCTTGGTGAAGGCGCTCGCCAGGTGGTACTCGACCGTCTTGGGGCTCAGGTACAGCTGCTCCGCCGCCTCGCGGTTGGACAAGCCCGACGCGACCAGCCGCGCCACCCGGAGTTCCTGAGCCGTCAATCCGAGCAGATCGGGATCTCCGCCATCGCGGGGCCGGACGCCCAGTGCGCTGAGCTCGTCCCGGGCGGCCTGCGTGAAGGGGTGGGCGGCCAGGCCGGAGAAGGCATCGTCCGCAGAACGGACAGCGGCGATGGCGGCCTTGCGCTGGCGCAGCCGGGACAGGCACCGGCCGTGCTCGAGGTTCAGCAGCCCGCGGTGGAACGGCAAGGGCCCGGCAGCGCTGGCCTGGCAGCCGTTCCCGAGCACCTGCTCGGCCTGCTCAAGCTCGCCGTGCGCCATGGCCAGGCAGCCGCGCAACCACGCCGCGTTGAGCAGTGCCAGCGACTCGCTGCGGGCGGCGGCCCGGGACTCGAAGCCGGCAAGCATGGTCTCGGCGTCCCCGAGCTGGCCCGTCCGGATGAGCGCCCAGATCTGCAGCGGGCGCCACCAGAAGGCAGCCGGGTCGTCATAGCAGTCGATGTCCGGCACGGCCAGTGCCGTGGCCGCGCCGAGGAGCACCTCGCCAGGGTCGTCCCTGGCGAAGCCCAGGATGCTCCGGGCGGAGGCAGCGAAGATTTCCGCGAAGCCGCCGAAGGCGGCCGCCGCATGTTCTGCCGCTTCAACGTGGCTGGCGGCTGTCGCCCAGTCCCCGCGGCAGGCGGGGACCCTGGCTGCCGCGCTGTGCACGATCGGCAGGTCATAGTAGAGGTCCGCGTCGCGGGCCAGCGACACGGCCAGCTCCGCGTGGTCCTGGCAGTCATCCCAGCGGCCGCGCCTGAACTCGGCCTCGGCGAGAAATGCCAGCGGCTGGCCGGGAAACCGCACCTGGAGCCCGGCCCGGATCCGCTTCACCGCCACTTCCAGGTCGTCCGTCGCTCCTTGCAGGTCACCGGTCCAGAGCTTCACTATGCCCCGGTAGGTGAGCGAATCGGTCCTCGCAGCCGGCACCATCGCCGCCCGCTCGGGCAGGCCGTCGAACAGGCTGAGCGCCTTGTCGCCTTGCCCGCTGAGCGTGAACGGCACAGCTCGCAAGCCGCGGGCGGTGTCGTACCAAGGCTCGCTGCCGGTGGCGCTGGCCAGGGCGCGGTCCAGCCACATGGTGGACGCGGTGAACGAGCCCGATATCCCGAACAGCATGCCGAGCCCGATCGCCGCCTCCTGGCCGGCCGCCTGATCCGCCGCCGGGTCGTGAGCATCCCACGCTGCGTGCAGCAGGGTTCGCGCGTCCGCTGGCCGCGCCGCGAGCAGAGCAAGCTGTCCCAGAGCCGCATCCCTGCGGGCGCTGGCCGGAAGCCTCTCGGCTGCCGGCCGGGCCGCCTCGGCCTGGCTGACATCGGCCGCCCGTACCAGCAGCCCGAACGACGACAGCGTGCGCTCATCACGCTCGGGCCCGGCCTCTGACACCATGGCGGCCTGCTGCAGGTACCGTGCGGCGAGGCGGAGCTTCCCGGCGGCGGCTGCCTTGCCGGCCGCTTCGTCGAGGTCAGATGCGAGCGCCTGATCCGCGCCGGCCGCCGCGGCGGTGCGGTGGGCTAGCGCGTCCTCACCCCCCACGGCTGCGGCGGCACGCAGGTGGAGCGCTCGCCGCCGCTCCGCCCCGAGCCCGCCGTATACCGCCTGGCGGACGAGCAGGTGGGGGAAGGAAAGCCGCCAGCCCGACGGCGTCTCCTGCTCGACCAGGATTCCCGCCTGCTCGGCCTCGCCGAGCGCCGCCGCCGGGGCCGGCGTGCCCGCCACCGCGGCCACGTCGACGAGCGTGCTGTGGTCCCCGAGCACTGCCGCGGCCGCCACCACGTCGCGCGCGGCCGGCGAGAGATCGGCCAGCCGGAGCTGGATCACGTCCGCGAGGGACCGGGGCGCACGCAGCAACCCGTGGGCATCGTTCAGCGTGTCGTCGGTCAGTTCTGCGAGCAGCGCGCGGGTGAGGAGCGGGTTGCCGCCCGTGTACCGCCGCAGTCTCCGGAAAGCCCGGGCGGAGAGCCCGGTGCGCCCGAGGGCCCGGCACAGCAGTCCGAGCTCGTCCACGCCGAGCCCGCCGAGCGCAAGCCGGGTGCAGCGGCGGTCCCCGCTCACGAAACGCTCCCACCCCTCGCCGAGCTGGGACATCCCGCCAGGCCGGCACGTAAGGACCACGAGCACACGGTCGGCGGACAGCCGCCGGCAGGCGAAGAGCAGCGCACGCGCGGACGCCAGGTCGGCCCACTGCAGGTCCTCGATCACCACCGCGACCGCCTCGCACCCCTGCAGGGACGAGATCAGGGCCAGGAGTTCCACGCCGGCCTTCAGCGGATCCGCGTCCGCACGCAGGCCGCGGGACAGCAGCTCCAGGCCGGCCAGCGCCTCGGCTGAAACGGCGGCCGCGCCGGCCGCCAGCTGCTCCACTAAGCCGTACGGCAAGAACGCCTCGGCCTCCTCGCCGCTGGCGGTGACGGCCGGCAGGCCCGGCTGGCCGCCGAGGAACTCGGAGATAAGGGACGATTTGCCGATCCCGGCCTCGCCCTGGATCAGCACGACCTGCGGGTCACCCGCGCGTGCCGCGGCCAGCGCCGCACTGAGCGCGCCCAGCTCCGGCTGGCGGCCGACGAATACCTGTCCCGGGCGCGCATGCGTCCGATCACCGTCCATAGGGTCCCCACCCCAGGCGCGTCACGCCGATCCGCTAGACGCGCCCGCCAATTCCACTCTGCAGCGATCGTCCCGCCGTGCCTTCTTGCGGTAGGTTCGGCACCGCTTCTACATGGTAAAACGCGGCGCCCGCAGCGTCATAGTGCTGACAACACTGCCTGGCTTGAATGCTGACAACACTGCCTGGCTTGCGGGCCTCCATCGCAGGGCATGGCACAGTCGGAGCTGACCGCGAGCGTGCGGGACAGGCCTTCCGCAGCCGGCGGCGCCAGGTCATGACCTGTAGCGGCAGTGGAAAGGGGACCGCCATGACCGTGCAGACCTTGGACGAGATCCGCGAGCTGGCCGCGCAGCTGCGGGTGGACTCGATCAGGTGCAGCTCGGCGGCCGGGTCTGGCCACCCGACTTCGAGCATGTCGGCCGCTGACCTGATGGCGGTGCTGATGGCCCGGCATCTCCGCTACGACTGGCAGCGGCCGGACACCCCGGCCAACGATCACCTGATCTTCTCCAAGGGGCACGCGTCCCCGTTGCTGTACTCGATGTTCAAGGCGGCGGGCGTGGTCTCCGACGAGGAGCTGATGACCGGGTACCGGCGGTTCGGCTCGCGGCTGGAGGGTCACCCGACCCCCGTGCTGCCGTGGGTCGACGTGGCCACCGGCTCGCTCGGCCAGGGGCTGCCGGACGGGGTCGGCGTCGCCTTGGCCGGCCGGTACCTGGACGAGCTGCCGTACCGGGTCTGGGTACTGTGCGGCGACAGCGAGACGGCGGAAGGGTCGATGTGGGAGGCGCTGGACAAGGCCGCCTACTACGGGCTGCACAATCTGACCGCGATCGTGGACGTGAACCGCCTGGGCCAGCGCGGCCCCACCGAGCTCGGCTGGGACCTGGAGGCGTACGCGAGGCGGATCGGGGCGTTCGGCTGCCGTGCCGTGGTCATTGACGGGCACGACCTGGGTGAGATCGACAGGGCGTTCTCCGGCGTGGCCGGCGCGGACCGGCCCACGGTGATCCTGGCCCGCACCCGGAAGGGCCGCGGGTTCGATGAGGTCGAGGACCGGGAGGGCTGGCATGGCAGGCCGCTGCCCGAGCCGATGGCCGAGCGGGCCATCATCGAGCTCGGCGGGGAGCGCCACCTCACGGTCAGCGGGCCGTCGCCTGAGGGCGGTTCACCCCGGGCCTGGCCCAGCGGCGAGGTGAACCTGCCCCGCTACGAGCTGGGCGCCAAGGTCGCCACCCGGCTGGCGTTCGGCCAGGCGCTGGCCGCCCTCGGCGCCCGCGGGGATGTGGTCGCCCTGGACGGAGAGGTGGACAACTCCACCCACCTGGAAGAATTTGCCAAGGCACACCCCGAGCGGTACTTCGAGATGTTCATCGCCGAGCAGCAGCTCATCGCGGCCGCGGTCGGCCTGTCCGTGCGCGGGTACGTCCCCTTCGCCGCGACGTTCGCCGCTTTCCTCACCCGTGCCCACGACTTCATCCGGATGTCGGCGATCTCTCAGGCGAACATCCGGCTGTGCGGCTCGCACGCGGGCACCGAGATCGGCGCGGACGGCCCGTCCCAGATGGCCCTGGAAGACCTGGCCATGATGCGCGCCATTCACGGGTCGACGGTCCTTTACCCGAGCGATGCGACCAGTGCGGCGTCCCTGGTGGCCCAGATGGCCGAGCGCGAGGGCGTCGTCTACATGCGCACCACCCGCGGCGCCTACCCGGTGCTGTACAAGCCCGATGAAGCGTTCCCGATTGGCGGAGCGAAAGTCCTCCGATCCAGCCCGGACGACCTGGTGACGCTTATCGGCGCCGGGGTGACCCTGCACAACTGCCTCGCCGCCGCCGACCGGCTGGCCCGCGACGGCATCAGCGCCCGCGTCGTGGACCTGTACTCGGTCAAGCCGATCTCCACTCAGGCACTGCTCGAGGCCGCCAGCGCGACCGGGGACCGGCTCGTGGTCGCCGAGGACCACTACCCCGCGGGCGGCCTCGGCGGCGCGGTCCTCGAAGCGTTCAACGACGTCGGCCACCCGGTCCGCCTCCGTCACCTGGCCGTCCGGGGCCTGCCCGGCTCCGGGACCCCCGCCGAGCTCATGGAAGCAGCCGGGATCTCCGCCAGCCAGATCGCCCAGGCCGCCCGCCAGCTCCTCAGCGACTGACGCAAGCCGAGCCCCGGCGTACCGCGCGCCCACGTGCCGCATTCTTCAGCCACCCGTTCGAGGGATCAAGATCGCGCGGCTCAGGGCCGGGCGCGACGCCCGGTGATGGATGCCTTCGACGCTGACGTACTCGTCTACGCCGCCGTGCCCGGCCATCCGCTGGGCCGGCGGGCAGCGGCGATCAGGCGCACCGAACCGCTCACTCGGCCTGGCTAGCGGGTTGGCCGCAGGGCCGCTATGTAGATGGCCGCGGGGTTGCCTGGCTGCCACCCAGGGAGCGGGTCGATCGTGTCGACGTAGACGAACCCCTTGCGCTCCCAGAACGCCCGCGTCGCCTCATACGGCTGGTAGCCGGCCGAACGGTCCAGGGTCTTGACTTCCACCACACTGACACCGTCGGCGGCAAGCTCGCGCAGCACCCGCTCCAGAAGCACTGTGCCGAACCCGCGGCCGCGCCGGGACGGATCGACCGCCATCCACAAGATCTCGGCCGCGCCCGGTGACCTGCGGGCGGCCACGGCGAAGCCGGCCACGTCACCGGAGTCGGTGAGCACCCAGCCGTCATGGCGTGAGATATCCCGCTCAACTTTGCCGGGGACATCGCTGGTGAAGTACTCCGGCAGGTCGCAGACGATGCGCGTGACCGCGGGAACGTCCCCCGCAGCCAGAGAGCGGACAGCGAGCACAGCATCATTGTCGGCCTTCCGGATCCCGCCGGGCCACTTCCGCGCCGTTCGGCGCGACCTAGGCGACCGGGCTACCTGCTTCGGGCACGCTTCCGCCTGCAGGCCGAGCTCATGCCTGCTGCTAGCCTCGCGCCGGTGGGGCCGGCGGTCGCGCCGGGCCGGCTGGCGGGCTGCCGCCGGGTTTCGGGCGAGGGGGGTAGACCCTGCCGAGGCTTCCCGGCCCGACGCGGATGATCGGCGGCCGGGGGCGGGCAGCGGCTACCTTGTCTGATGACCACGGCGCGGGAGGAGCATAAAGGTATGCGCACAGCGCCAGCAGAAGCTGGTCGTAAGCTGCGCGATAGGCGCGGAACTGGTCGTAGGCGGCGTCGAGGTCGCTGACGACGGCAACGCCGGCCGCCTTCAGCTCCTGGCAGGCGGCGGTCACCTCGTGTTCCGTGACGGCGATCGGCGCGCCGGCGGGGTCGCGCGGGTAGGAGATGCCATGAAAATCTGCGATGTGCCGCAATGAGACGATCCCGGCGTGGAGGCACATCTCCGTCTCGGGACCCCAGTCCCCGTCGACGGCAGCCAGCGCAAGAGCAGCGGCGTCGAGAATGGCACCCGCAGCGGTAATCCAGGACTTTGCGGTCTGCGGGGAGCGGAAGAAGGCGAGCAGAGGGAAGCTGGTATGACTCTCGCTCAGGTCAACGAACCAGTCTTCCCAGGCCTGCCAGGTTTCGTTCAGCACTCTCTGGGGCCCGGCCTGGCACCACAGGCGGCTTAGGATGGCCGGGCCGGCCGGCGGCAGCCCGGTGCGCATGGCGAGCTTGGTGACCGGCGCCTCCCGCCGCGAGAAAGCGGCATAGAAACTGGGCAGATAGCTGATGATCAGGGCCAGCAGCCCAATTCCGAGCACTGCCTCGATATAGGCGGCAGCGCTCGCGCCGCCCCCCGCAGATGACAGGCCGAGAGTAGTCAGCGCCGATGCCGAAGCGCCGAATGCCCGCCCGGCTGAGCCGCCGCTGAGCGCCCACTGCATGCCTGCGCCGGCCAGCCAGATCGCGCCGAGCCAGGTGACCAGGAGCGCCAGGAGCAGGAGGATGGCGAGGCCGGCGGTGCGGCGGTCCAGCTGGCCCGAAGAGGTCGCACGCCGAGCCCGCCACGCGATCGGCGCATCCACGACCCGGAAAACGACCCGGGTGAGACGGTCAGGTATACCTCGTGGCACCACGATCGTGCGCAGCGCCGAACGCACCGCCACCAACGCCACGGCCGTGGCCGCCAAGGCCACGGCGACCCGCCCCAACGTCAGCAGCATGCGACGAGAACCATCAGCATTTCGTCAGGCCACCAGGGCCGAACGCCCGCCGGCCGGACTGGTCTTGCGGACTTGCGGTCGTCAATGGGTTCTCCCACCCGGGCTCCGGCCATGGCGCACGTGCCTCCGGGCCGCGCCGCCCCGGCGTGGCGTGGCATGCGCGAAATGGTCATTCCCGATCCCCAGTTTGTCACCTGCTCGCTCCGGCCGGATCCGCAGGTGACGCCGGCCTGGACGGCCGACTTGGGTACGGGTCTATGGGCCCGGCTGCGATTGAGCCCTGGACGGCGGCCCGGCCCTGCCAGCGGGCTTCCCGGCCGCAGTCACCCATAGGAGCGGAGGCCGGAAGCCAGGGTTCACGCGGCCAGTTCGGCGTAGCGGCCCTGGCCGGCGAGCAGGCTGGTGTGGTCGCCGGCCTCGACGATGTGACCGTGGTCGAGCACAACGATCTGGTCGGCGTTGCGGACGGTGGACAGCCGGTGCGCGATGGTGATGGTGGTGCGGCCTTGGGCCAGGGTGTCGAACGCTTGCTGGACGGCCCGCTCGGTTTCGGTGTCCAGGGCGCTGGTGGCCTCGTCGAGCACGAGCACGCGCGGGTCGCGCAGCAGTGTGCGGGCGATGGCAATGCGCTGTTTTTCCCCGCCGGAGAAGCGGTGGCCGCGGGACCCCACCATGGTGTCGTAACCGTCGGGCAGGCTCGCGATCAGATCGTGGATCTGCGCCGCGCGGGCGGCGTCCTCGATCTCGGCGTCTGTGGCGCTGGGCTTGGCGTAGCGCAGGTTCTCCCGCACGGTCGTGTGCAGGAGATAGGTCTCCTGGCTGACCACGCCGACGATGGCGGCCAGGTCGGCCAGCCGCATGTCGCGGAGGTCGGTGCCGTCGATGCGGACGGTGCCGCTGGCCGGGTCGTAGAGCCGCGCGGCCAGCGAGCCGAGGGTGGTCTTGCCCGATCCGGTCTCACCCACCAGGGCGAGCGTGCTGCCGGCCGGGATGTCCAGGTCGATGCCGGAGACGGCGGGACGGTCGGCGCCAGGGTAGGTGAAGCTGACATTTTCGAAGCGGACGTGCCCGGTGACCTGGGCCGGGTCGATGCTGGCCGGGCGGGCTGGCTCGTCGACCTCGACCGGCAGGTCGAGGTACTCAAAGATCCGCGCGAACAGGGCCAGCGAGCTGATCACCGAGACGCCGGTGCTGAGCAGGCCGGTGATCGGCCGGAACAGGTTGTTCTGCAGCGTGGTGAAGGCGATCAGGGTACCGATGCTGACGGTGCCCGCGGTGACCGGCAGGCCGGCGGCGAGGTAGATGACCGCGGGGATCGCGGCGAAGATGATGCTCAGCGAGGCCATCCGCCAGCGCCCGGCCAGCTGGGAACGGAGTTCCAGGTCGATCAGGCGGGCCGAGGAGCCGGTGAACCGCCGCACCAGGGCGGGGCCGGTGCCCATCGTCTTGGCCAGCTGGACGCCGTTGACCGACAGCCCTTCCTCGATGGTCACGTTGAGGTCGGCGAGCTCGCGCTGCTGGTCGGTGGTGATGGCCCGGCGCATCCTGGCGACCTTCCGGGTCAGGAAGATGGCTGGCGGCATGACGACCAGCGAGATGAGCGACAGCCGCCAGGACAGGGCGGCCATGGCGACGGCCGTGGCCACGGCGGTGGTGGCGTTCGACGCGATGGAGGTCGCGGTCGAGGTCACGACGGATTCCATGCCGCCGATGTCGTTCTGGATACGGGATTGCACCTCGCCGGTGCGGGTGCGGGTGAAGAAGGCGATCGACTGCCGCTGCAGGTGCGCGAAGACGCTGGTGCGCAGCTCGTGCATGACGTGCTGGCCGACCTTGGTGCTGATCCAGGTCTGTATGACGCCGAACGCCGAGGTGACCGCGGCGACGGCGACCATCGCGGCTACCAGCCAGGCCAGCAGCCGCAGGTCCCGCTCCGGCAGGGCGGTGTCGATGACCGCGCGGAGCAGGAACGGCGAGGCCAGCCCGACCAGGGAGGAGGCCACGATGAGGGCGGTGACGATGGCCAGCTGCCATCGGTAGGGGCCGAACAGCCGCCCGATTCGGCGCAGCGACACCTCGCGTGCTTGCGCCTTTTCCGCGGCGGTGACGGTGGCCCTGGCGCGGTCACGGCCAGGGGTATCTCGGTTGTTGTGGGGTGATGCCAAAGGTTGTCTCCTTCCGCCGGGGACGTCAGATTTGCAATTTATGAGGCTACCTCAATATGAGGTTATAGCGCAAAGCTCTGCTACGGTATTCCCGTGACCTCCGAACGCGGCGAACCGGCCCAGCCCGAGCCTGCTGACCTGGCCGGCGATGACTCGTTGTCGGAAGCCCTCATGGCCGTCGCGCGCCAGCTCCGCGAGAAGTCAGCCGAGACGCTGGCGCCCTGGGACATCACCCCCGCCCACCTGCGCGCACTGGCCACGCTGGCCAGGCACGGGACGATGCGGCTATCCGAGCTCTCCGATCACCTGCGGATCGCGCCACGGACGGCCACCGAGGTCGTGGATGCGCTCCAGGCCCGGGACCTGGTCCGGCGGCGCGCCGACCCGGCCGACCGGCGCGCCATCCTGGTCGAGGTGACCGAGCGCGGCGCCGGCACGCTGGCCGAGATCCGGGCAACCCGCGGGACCGAAGCCGGGCGCGTCTTCGGCCGCCTCAGCCCGGCCGAACGCGTCGACCTGGCCCGCATCCTCAGCAAGCTCCGGGACTGAGCCCGGAAGGCCCCGGCGGATCGCTTTCCCGGACACCAGTGCCGGGGCGTGCGGTGTGGCTGGGGGAGTGGCAGCATGACCGGATGCGGTGTCTGCGTACTCCGGAGGATCGTTTCGCCGGCCTGCCCGGGTTTGCCTACCCGCCCCGGTATGCCGACGCCGGCGGGTTGCGGCTGGCCTGGGTGGAAGCCGGCCCGGGAGACGGCGAGCCGGTCCTGCTGCTGCACGGGGAGCCGAGCTGGTCGTTCCTGTACCGCACGGTGATGGCGGTGCTGGCCGATGCGGGGCTGCGCGCGATCGCGGTGGACCTGGCCGGGTTCGGCCGCTCCGACAAGCCAGCCAGCATCGCCGACCACAGCTACGCCCGGCATGTGGAGTGGATCCGGGCGCTGGCGTTCGGCCGGCTGGACCTGCGCGGGGTGACCCTGGTCGGGCAGGACTGGGGCGGCCTGATCGGGCTGCGGCTCGCCGCCGAGCACCCCGGCCGGTTCGCCCGGATCGTGGCGGCCAACACCGGGCTGCCCACCGGTGACCAGCCGATGCCCGAGGTCTGGCTGCGGTTCCGCGAGGTGGTGCGCACCGCCCCGGACCTGAGCGTGTCCCGGCTGGTGCAGTCGGGCTGCCAGACCACGCTGAGCGGCCCGGTCCTGGCCGCCTACGACGCCCCGTTCCCCGACGAGACGTACATGGCCGGGGTGCGGGCCATGCCGGGCCTGGTCCCGACCTCCCCCGATGACCCGGCCACCGACGCCAACCGGGCCGCCTGGCGCCGGCTGTCGGCCTGGGACAAGCCGTTCCTCGTGGCGTTCAGCGACCGTGATCCCATCACCGGGGCGATGGCACCAGTCCTCAAGCGCTCGGTGCCCGGGGCGGCGGGCATCGACCATCCGGTGCTCACTGGCGCCGGTCACTTCCTGCAAGAAGACGCCGGCGAACAACTCGGCGCCATCATCGCCGGCTTCATCCGCTCCCACCCGGCACGCCGCTGACCGGCGCCCGCGGCGCGCCTTGAGCGCACCGGCCCGGAGTCGTCCGGCAGGGCCCGGCCGCGTTGCCCCGGCTGGTGCCTCCGGGAATCCCCCAGGTCACGGTCGGCTGCCGTCCCTGCCTGGGCGCGCTCCGGGAGCAGGGAGGCCAGAGCGTCCCGGAGCGCGGCCCGGGAGGTGATTCCGAGTTTGGGGAAGATCTGGTAGAGGTGGGCGCCGACGGTCCGGTGCGACAGGAAAAGCCGCTGCCCGATCTGCTTGCCGCTCAGGCCGGCAGCGGCGAGCTTGGCGATCTCGAGTTCCTGCGGCGTGAGCGAGGCGCGGTCTCGCCGGCCCGCGAGCGGGTCACTGCGAGCTGCACGCCATCGCCTGCTTCTGGGCCTGGGACTACGTCCAGCACGTGATCGTCGGCACCGTCGGCAAGGTCAGCCGCGCCATAGCCGCCTAAGCGGTGGCTGCGCTGGGTCCACCCAGGTTTGCCTGACTGGGCCGGTCCCGGTCACCGCGATGACCGCGGGCTCGGCCGCCTGGGTTAGCGCTCCGTCGTAGTGCGGGGTTCTGGCCACCCGGCGCACGAAGCCCCCGGCGTGCACGGGGACGGCATTGGCCGGGTCGAAGTCGGGCCCGCTGTTGCACCACCACACCCCGGATACGACCACGCACAAGCGATCCGTCACGTAGGTGTGAGGCGCGCTCATCCAGCCCGGGTACCACTTCATCAGCACAAGGTATGTGCCTTCGCTTTCCTCGCCGCCGGCCAGGACGGCCTCCGCGACGCTGTCCGGCGGTGCCCCGTCCGGGACTTGCCAGGGAATCTCCTCCGGAACCGTGATCAGCGTCTGGCGCGGGTCGAGTCTGGACATGGCCTTCCTTCCGGGTCAGTCCGGTTGCATCGTCCCAGCCGGACTGGCAGGTAACGCCACGGCCCTCACGTTCGCGCGCGTGAGGGCCGTGGCGTGGTTTGGCCGCTGGTTCAGGTGGCTGGCCGCAGCTGCATGTTGCCGCGGTGCTGCGGGCCGCGAGGCCCGTAGTCGAGTTCGGCCCCGGTGTTGCCTCCGATGATGACCGGGTTGGGAGAGTCCTGCGGATCCATGACCGATTCGATGAAGATCAGCCTGTCGTTCGCCGCGCTGAGGGCCTCCTCCAGGTCGGCGACGGTCTTGACGACGAACGACCGCGCCGTGGTGTCGGGACGGAACAGCTTCGGCAGATCCGCGTAAGCCCAGGTTGCCACGTCGTTGTACCGCGCGTTCTTGCCGAGGTAGCCGCGCTCCACGGTGTATCCGCCGTTGTTGATCAAGAAGATCACTGGCTTGTGGCCGTGCCGCAGTATCGTTGACAGCTCCTGCGCCGTGAGCTGGAACGAGCCGTCGCCCACGAACAGCAGGTGGCGGCGGTCTGGTGCCGCGGTCAGCGTGCCGAGCAGCGACCCGACGGTGTAGCCGATCGACCCCCAGACGACCTGCGAGACGAAGGTGCAGTTCGGCGGAAGGTTCAGGCCTTGCGCGCCGTAAGATGTGCCGTCCTCGGCGATGAGCACGTCCCCGGCCCGGATGTAGCCCTGGATGGCCTGCCAGTACGCGGCCTGGGTTAGCTTGGCCGAGCCGTCGGCGTGATTGCCCGCCGCCGCGGCCGGCGCGAACTGGCGGGTGGCGCGGTTGGTCACCTGCGGGACCGCGTCGATGACCCCGCGCAGGACCTCCTTCAGCGTCACCGCCTGGAAGTTGTCGTCGCCGACGTCCACCGAGTGCCCGCGGGCATGGATCATTCCGGCGGGCAGCGATGCGGTGAAGCTGCCCGAGTCCAGGTCGATCGGCCGGTAATTGATAGACAGCAGGCAGTCGCTGTTCTCGACGGCCTCGCGCACGTGCGGCTGGCTTCCCTGGCCGTTGTACATGCCCACGTAATGAGCGAACGTCTCGTCGATCACCGCCTTAGCCGGGGAGGCGACGGCCACCGGCAGCTGCATCTTCTCCGCCAGCCCCATGACCTCGGTCGCGACGCCGAACCGGTCGGCATCCAGATCCACCAGGATCGCCGGTGACTTGGCCTCCGACAGCCGGCCCGCGATCGCCGAGACGCACGAGCGCAGCCGCTCCGGGTCTGACGGCGGCTCCTCCAGCAGCAGCGGCGCCGCCGGGACCTCCACGTCGAGGTAGGCGACGTCGGAGGGCAGCTCCATATAGACCGGCAGCTTGTCATGCCAGGCGGTGCGGATCAGCCGGTCGATCTCGGTGACCGCGTTGTCCGGGGTCAGCCGGACCGCCGCGACGGTCACCTGCGCGTAGGCGTTCAGGAACCGGTCCCAGGTCCCGTCGGCCATCGTGTGGTGCATCCCCAGGCCCCGCTCGATCGACCTTAGCGGTATCGACCCGCAGACGCAGATCACCGGGACGTGCTCGCTGTAGGAGCCGGCCACCCCGTTGATCGCGCTGAGGGCGCCCACGGCCTGCGTCACGATCAGCGCGGCCATGCCGTTCAGCCGCGCGTAGCCGTCTGCCGCGTAGGACGCGTTCAGCTCGTTGCATGTCCCGATCCACTCCAGCGTGCCGGTGTCCTCGATCTGCTGCAGCAGCTCGAGGTTGAAGTCGCCTGGCACGCCGAACGCATGCCGGACGCCAGCCTCCCGGATCCGCCGGAGCAGAAACTCCCCGACCGTCATCGTCGAGCTCTCTGTGCCCGGCCCCATATGTCCGGACGTAGCGGTGGCGCGCTCAGCTATCGATGTCAATTTGAGTCCCCCCGAGGCCAGGTGCTTCGTTCTCACGGAGACGCCTGCCGTACTATTCGGTGCCTTGACGTTGTTTAAGAGAGCCAGCTGTGGCTCACGACAGCCAGTTACCCACGGCATGTCAGGCTCACACTGCGAACGGCGCCCTGCCGTGCTCGGCCAGAACCTCAGCCACGCTTCTGCCGGCCTCCGCCGCCGCCGTACGCGGCGGAGATCGGGACGGCCAGCGGCTCCGCGGCGGGCATCGCCTCATGGTGGGCGCACCACCAGGTGCGGATGACCGGCGGCTTGTCCGGCCGGCGCCTGGAGGCCGCAGCCTGCGCGCTGTGGGACGACGGCTGCGGATTCACCGTGCACCTCGAGCCGTGACCCCGGGGCGTGCCGGCCGGGCCTGGGCGACGGCGGTGGCGGAACGGTCGTCGCCGCGGGCGCGCAGGCCGGCGATGACACCGTCGACGTCGGCTGGCGGCCGGTTCTGGCTCAGCTTGGCCTTGGCCTCGACCCGGGTGATCAGCAGCTCGACGCCGACGATGGCGCGCAGCTGCCCGTCGATGAACGGGCGGGGCGCGTCATCGACCGACCAGGGCCGGGGGCTGGCCGCCTCGTGCTTGCCGGTGAGCCGGCGCACGACGTCCTCCACCCAGGCGGGGTCGTCGTGCACGGTGAGCTGCCCGTAGACGTGAGCGGTCAGGTAGTTCCAGGTGGGCACGACCCTGCCGTGCTCGGCCTTGGAGGCGTACCAGTTCGGGGACACGTAGGCGTCCGGGCCGCGCACGATGACCAGCGCCTCGCCCAGCGCTGGCGTCTTCCACTGGCCGTTGTTGCGTGCCAGATGGCCGAGCAGCGACCCGTTCTCGCCAGCGGACGGGTCATAGATGAACGGCAGCAGCGTGGCCTGCAGGCCCTGCGGCGTGACGGTCACCAGGTCCGCCGCGCCGTGCCGGGCCAGCAGTTCCCTGACCGTGGCCTCGTCCGCCTCGAAGTGCGCGGGAACGTACATCAGGCACCCTCCAGTGAATCCCCTCCGGAGACTAGACGACCTCGCAGGCCGCGGCCTCACGGGACCGCGGGATGGCC
>JASHPR010000189.1 GCA_030038015.1 Streptosporangiaceae bacterium | reverse complement strand
CCGGGCCTCCTGCCGCTCCAGCCGGTCGTTGAGACTGCCGAGCAGCTCCCCCTGCCGGTCAAGCCGGGCCTCCTGCCGCTCCAGCCGGTCGTTGAGACTGCCGAGCAGCTCCCCTTGCCGGTCAAGCCGGCCCTCCTGCCGCTCCAGCGCCGCCCCATGGATGTCGCTCTGCTCCCGGAGGTACCGTATGTCCTCGTGAACGAGGCTGACTGCGAAGCTCACGGCGTCGATCTTGGCGGGCAGCATGTGCCGCATCTGCTGCTCCAGCTCGGCCACGCGTGCCGCAAGCGCGGCATAGTCAGCCGTCATCGGCAGAAACCTCCTCTCTTACGAGAGTACGGGGCAGTACTGACATGCCGCTGGGAACTCAGGGCGCACGCCAGCCTTGCTGAGAATGATCATGGTCGTGCCGCTGACCTTGGGGTCTGAGTCGTTGCATCAGGCGCGCAAGCGCGACCCGGGCGAGTTAACCCCCGGCGAGCTGCGGGGCGAGCTGGCCAGGTTCCGCACGTACGTCCGCTGGCTCATTGACCTTGCCGATGACGCAGCCGACACCGAGTATGACGAGGAAGTCAGCCAGGTGGTGATCTATGGCGGCATCTATATAGCGCCCGCCGACACGTTCAAGCTCTGTGAGGAGTGCATGAAGGTGCTTGATCTTGTGTGGGCAGGGCAGCGATGCCTGCCATCTGACCCTGCGGGTTCTGCGGCATAGAGCGGCCCGCCGGGCTGGAACGACAATAGGTGCCACGACCGTCAGGAAGGTGTGGGCCATGCCAGATCCCGGAACGGGGCCGTCGGGCCCGCACGCGGCGACGCCGTCGGCCAAGCCGCGGGCCAGGTCGCTGGGGATACCGTTCGCAGGCACGCCGGGCCGGTGGAACGCGATCACCGACGTGCCCGGGGTGGAGGTCGGGTACACGACGCTGATCAGCGGCACGTCGGTGCGCACCGGGGTGACCGCCATCCATCCGCGCGGCGCGGCGGGTGCAGGCGACCCGGTGACCGCGGGCTTCTTCTCGCAAAACGGGAACGGGGAGATGACGGGCGTGTCCTGGATCCAGGAGTCCGGCACGTTCGCAGGCCCGGTGGCCATCACCAACACGCACGCCGTCGGGATCGCGCACGCCGCGATCGTGGCCTGGGCGGTCCGGCATCACCCGCGGCTCGCCGACGCCTGGCTGCTCCCGGTGGCCGCGGAGACCTGGGACGGCTACCTCAACGACATCAACGCACCGAGCGTCACCGAGCAGGCGTGCCTGGACGCGCTGGAGGGAGCGGCCCCCGGGCCGGTCGAGGAGGGCAGCGTCGGCGGCGGGACCGGCATGAACTGCTACCAGTTCAAGGGCGGCTCCGGCACCGCCTCCCGGCGGGTGGACTACGCCGGGACGGCCTACACCGTCGGCGTGTTCGTCCAGGCCAACTTCGGGCGCAGGGAGGAGCTCACGCTGGCCGGCCTGCCGCTCGGCCAGCTTCTCGCCGGGGATAACCCGATGGCCGGCACCCCGGCGGTGAGCCCCGGCGCCGGCTCGGTCATCGCCGTCGTGGGCACGGACGCGCCGCTGATCCCGCACCAGTGCACGGCGCTGGCCCGGCGGGTGACGCTCGGCCTGGCCCGCACCGGCACCACCGGCTCGCACTTCTCCGGCGACCTGTTCCTCGCCTTCTCCACCGGCAACCCGGAGGCGGTCACCCCGGGCGTTGCGGTCATGCGCGGAACCGCGGAGCGGTACGACCAGCTGCGGTTCGTGCCCTGGGGCTTCATGGACGGCTTCTACACCGCCGTGGTGCAGGCCACCGAGGAGGCGGTGGCCAACGCGCTCGTGGCCAACGAGGACATGACCGGGCGGGACGGCCACCGCAGCCCGGCCCTGCCCAGGGACCGGGTCGCCGCGTTGTTCCGCGAGCGCAGCCTCCCCGCATAGCCGGGCGGCCAAAGCACCTGGCGGCCTTCTCAGCCCCTGGCGGGGCGGACCAGGGGCAGGAAGATCCTGTCCACGATCTCGACCAGGGTGCTGTCAGGCACCGGGGCCAGGGTCATGATCAGGTCGTGCCGGACGAGGTCGACGGGCAGGGATGCGATCCGGGGGGTGAGGCGGCCGGGGTCGATCTCGCCGCGCGCGGCGGCGCGGCTCAGGATGGCCTGCATCGTGCCGGGGTCGTCGGCCACGGCCCGTTCGCGCAGCAGCGCGGGGGTCAGCCCGGCCTCCTCGAAGGAGGCGGCGATCAGGAAGCTGAGCACGCCGGCCCCCTCGCGCTGAGCGCCGACGGCCGGCGCGTGCGCGCTGCCGTGCCGGGCACCCCGGGGCTGGTTACCGCTATCGTTCGCGCCCTGGACCAGGCAGGCATCACCGTCGACGACGCCGAAGTCCGCCAGCCCTCGCTCGACGACGTGTTCTTCGCGCTGACCGGCCAGCCTTCCGGCCGTGCCGGAGGCCGTGGTTCACCGCCGTCCGGGCCTGACCTCCCGGCCAGCGGCCGGAAGGCGGCTGCCCGATGACCCCGATCGCCACCCAGCCCGGCCGCACCACGCCAGGCCTGCGGAGCCGCCACGCGCTCACCGACGTGGCCGTGCTGGCCGGCCGCAACCTGGCCCACATCGCCCGCGAGCCGCTGCGGCTGTCCGACGTCACCATCCAGCCCGTGGTCTTCACCCTGCTGTTCGTCTACGTCTTCGGGTCCGCCGTCGCCGGAGCGGGCAGCTACACACAGTTCGCCATCGCTGGCCTGCTGGCCATGAACCTGGCCACCTCGGCCGTGGGCACGGCCATCGGCCTCAGCAGCGACCTGGCCACCGGGGTCATCGACCGGTTCCGGACGCTGCCCATCTGGCGGCCGGCGATCCTCGTCGGCCGCAGCCTCTCGGACCTGCTGGGCGCCACGCTGTGTGCCGCCGCCGTGGCGGTCACCGGGCTGGCCATGGGCTGGCGCCCGCAGGGCAGCGCCGCTGGCGCCGTCGCCGGGTTCGCGCTCTTCCTTCTCTTCAGCTACGCGCTCTGCTGGGGCTGCACCTGTCTCGCGCTGGTCACCGCCAGCCCCGAATCGGCACAGGGCATCGCCCTGGTCATCCTGTTCCCGCTCGCGTTCATCTCCGACGCGCTCGTCCCGACCGGGCACATGCCTGCCGTCTTCCGGGTGCTGGCCGACTGGAACCCGCTCAGCGCCGTCACCGCCGCAGCCCGGCAGCTGTGGGCCAACCCCGACCCCTCCGCTGCCGTGCGCGCCTGGCCCATGCACCACCCCGTCGGTGCCACCCTCGCGTGGCCTATCACGCTCCTAGCGATCTTCGCCCCGCTCGCGGCCCGGCTGTACCGGCGCCGCACCAGCGGCTGACCGGGCGCGGCCCGGTGCCGGCCCCGCTGGCTCCGTCAGAAGAACTCGAAGTACTCGCGCATCTCCCAGTCGCTGACCTCCTGCCCCTCGGGGGGCGGGTTCTCGGCCACGGCCGCCTCGTAGCGCTTCAGCTCGCTGCGCTTCATCTGCAGCAGGTAGTCCACGAGGGTGTCGCCGAACGCCTTGCGGTAGAAGTTGTCGGCCGCGAGGGCAGCGACCGCGTCAGCGAGCGACGTGGGCAGCATCGGCGCATCGGCGGAGTAAGGGTCCGCCTCGACCGGGGGCGGCGCCTCGAGCCCGCGGCGGATCCCGTCCAGGCCCGCCACGATGTTGGCGGCCAGGTACAGGTACGGGTTCGCGGCCGGCTCGCCGATCCGCATCTCCACGTGGCTGTCGCCGTCGCCGGGCGAGCCCTGGACCCGCACCAGGGCGCCCCGGTTCTCCACCGCCCAGCACACGCGATCCGGGGCGAACGAGTAGGGGCGGTACCTCTTGTAGCCGTTCACGGTCGGCGTGGAGAACGGCATCATCGGCAGCGCGTGCTCGAGCAGCCCGGCGATGTACTGCCGGCCCAGCCCGGACAGCGGCGCATCCGGGCTGGCAAAGGCGTTGCTGCCGTCCTGGCGCGAGACCAGCGACTGGTGCAGGTGCCAGCCCGACGAGAAGAAGTTCGGCAGCCCGGGGCGGCACATGAAGGTAGCCAGCAGGCCGCGGCGCTGGCAGACCTGCTTGACCGCGGACCGGAACAGCACCGCCGCGTCGGCGGCCGCCAGCCCGCCGACGGGGCTGAAGCTGAACTCCATCTGGCCGGGTCCCCACTCGTCCTCCATGGCCCGCGGCGGCAGCCCTACCTCCCACAGGGCGTCCCTGATCGCCTCGAGGGTGCTGGCGATGCCGTCCAGGCGCACCTCGGACAGGAACTGGTAGCCGAGCTCGAACACGCTCACCTCCGGGGGCGGCGGCGTGAACCCGGCGTTCTCCGGCGTGATCAGGCCGGACTCGAGCTTGACGATGTAGTACTCGATCTCGATCCCGGCCAGGAAGTCGTAACCGGCCTCACCCAGCTCGGCAAGGGCCCGGCGCATGAGGCCCCGGCCGTCCAGCGGCATCGGCTGCCCGTTGGAGAAGTAGACGTCGCAGAGCATCCACCCGGTCCGGTCCGCCCACGGCAGCACCTGGAACGTGGTCGGGTCGGGCACGAGGACCACGTCCGGGAAGCCGGTGAACTCATCGATGCCGAACCCGCCGCCGGCGGCGAACGCGGGGACGAACACGTTGTTGCCGGTGTCCAGGCTGTAGATCGCGCCGGAGAAGTCGAGCCCGTTCTCAAGCACGGCGAGCGCCGCATCCGCGGACAGCGACTTGCTGCGTGGCTGGCCGTGCTGATCCACGACCACGAGCCGCACGGTGCGCAGGCCGAGCTCGGTGATGCGCGCTGCGACCAGTTCGGCCGCACTGGCCTGACGGTCGGTGAACAGGCCGTGCCGGGCGA